>NZ_CP035534.1:1800000-2100000 GCF_009068765.1 Sulfurimonas hydrogeniphila | reverse complement strand
AAAAAGTCTGCTCGCTTCGGATATAGTCTGCAAGTCTGTCACCGAAGCACTCGAACTTTTCATTTATCCTAAACGGTTGACTGCCACACTCAGAGTATAAACTCCACCACTTCGTCGAACGGCAGTCTGATCTGTTTTGGTTGCGGATTGAGTCTGTAGCCAAAAGGAAGCACCATTGCGACTTGAAATTTTTTAGTATCAAGACCTAAAATATCTTCGACTTTTTCTTTTTCAAACCCTTCTATAGGACAGGAATCTATTCCTGTATAGGCAGCACCGGTCATCATGTTGGCAGCAGCTATATAGGTCTGTCTTGCACTCCAGCAGTAAATATTTTCATCGCTGCTAAGTGTTTTTTCCAAATGTTTGGCATAGAGGTCCATATACATATCAAGTGATTCCTGCGGCATATTACGCCTTGAAAATCTTTTTTTGACTTCTCCTGACTCCGGTTTGAGACTCTCTATTCCGGCAAGAATAACAACGAGATGCGAACAGGAAGTGATTTGTACCTGGTTCCAGCATGCCGGTCTCAGCTCGGCTTTGAGGTCTTCGTTTGTAATGACCAAAAATTTCCAGGCTTCCATACCGAAAGAGGAGGGTGATTTTCTGCCACATTCAAGAATAAAGTGCATATCTTCATCACTTATCTTTTTGGTTTCATCAAATATTTTACAGGCATGGCGAAAGTTCATCGCATCCATAAATTTGTTTTGCATTGTCTGATCCTTTTTATATATGTCAAATTGCAATAAATTGCAGAGCAGTTGTAAAGATGTTTTATAATCATAGCACAAAAGCCGGGAGGTAAGTAATGATTTTAGGAAAATGCCCATATTGCGAGGATGGGGAGATTGAGGTACGTGACAAAGAGGTGCGAGGAAAAAAAGTAAAACTCTATGCCTGTTCAAACGCCCACTGGCAGACAGAAGACGGAGAGATGTTTGAAGTGACGCCGGAATCTACATGCAGCTTCAGAATCTGGCAGAACTCTTTGGCAAAATACGGTAAATGGCTGGGTTACAAGGAGGTCAGAGAACTTTTAAGTGAGGGGGAACTCGAAGTGGAACTGCTCAGTAAAAAATACGGCAAAAAGATTTACTATACAAAAAATATAATTTTGAATGAAGAGTATGGCGTAAGTGTACTTTGGGATTAGTTTGGCTAAAATTAAACTATGTTAGAACAGTATAAAGAAGCGATTGAAAAAAGCAATATTATCTCAAAAACGGATGTCAACGGCATCATTACCTTTGTCAATGAGGAGTTTTGCAAAATTTCGGGCTATTCAAAAGAGGAACTGCTCGGGAAAAACCACAATATTGTCAGACATCCTGATGTCGCAACCTCCGTGTTTAAGAAATTGTGGGAGACAATCAAGGCAAAAAAAACATATAAGGCCACCGTAAAAAACAGAGCAAAAGACGGAAGAACTTTTTATGTCAATACCACCGTCATTCCCATCCTTGACAAACAAAACAACATTGAAGAGTTTGTGGCGATTCGTTATGATGTTACAAAAGAGGTGTTTTACAAAAAGAGTCTGGAACAAAAAGAAAAAGAGCTGCAGGAACTCAATGAAAATCTTGAAAAAAGGGTGCAGGAGAAGACACAGGAGCTTAAAGAACTCAATGAAACGCTTGAGCTTCGGGTGCAAGAAGAGATAGCCAAAAATGAACAAAAGCAAAAAGTGATGTTTTGGCAGTCACGGCTTGCAAGTCTGGGCGAGATGCTTGCAAACATAGCCCATCAGTGGAGACAACCGCTCACAGAACTCAGTCTGACACTCTTTAGTTTAAAAAAAGCAGCGCTTAACAACGAAGAAGAGGAAGTGCAGAGTCTGTATGATGAGAGCAAGGCAATTATACAGAATATGTCGACGACGATTGATGATTTTACCAACTTTTTTAAACCGACAAAGCAGAAAAACTATTTCAAAATAGCAGACAGTATCAATGAATCATTAAACATTTTAGAAAAAATTATAATCAAAGAGATGATCAGTGTGCATACCGAGTTTGAAGATGTGGAAATTTTAGGCATTTCAAATGAGTTGACACAGGTGATTATCAATCTTATCCAAAATTCAAAAGATGCTTTTTTACAGTCGTCTGTTTTGATAAAAGAGATACATATACGTGTAAAAAAAGAAAAAGATTTTGCACTTATAGAGTTTAGTGACAATGCCGGCGGTATCAAAGAAAAAGAGATTTATAAAATCTTTGAACCCTATTTTACGACAAAGCACTCCTCTTCGGGTACAGGACTTGGGCTGTTTATGTCGAGAATGATTTGTGAACAGGGCTTGAACGGTTCCATAGATGTAAAATCCAAAAACGGTTCTACAACTTTCAGTATAAAAATTCCGCTGCAAAACAGAGAGAAAAGATAATGAGAAATAAATTTTTAAAAAGTCTGAAAGTTTTATTTGTTGAAGATGAAGAAAAACTTTCACTGTTGCTGAAAAATGCTATCGGAGACCATTTTCACAGTTTTTTACTGGCAAAAGACGGAGATGAGGGCTTACATATATACAAGAAGGTTTTTCCGGACATTGTGATTACCGATATTATGATGCCAAACAAAAGCGGACTGGAGATGGCTCAGGAGATCAAACGTATAAATCCACAAAGTAAAATTATAATACTGAGTGCTTTTAGTGATGTTGAAAAATTGTTGGGTGCAATAGATACCGGAGTCGTTAAGTATTTTATAAAACCTTTTGATCCGGATGAGGTTTTAGAGTATATTCTCTCACTCGAAGCAAGCATTGGTAAAAAGCTTTTAAATTTTTTGGACGGATTTGTATTTAATAAAACCACCAACAGTCTATACAAAAACAACAGATATATCGCACTTTCAAAAAAGGAACTTCTGTTTTTGCAGGCGTTAGTCAAAAATTATGAGGAGAACCGAGGTATTTTGGAGTATGCAACAATCAAAAACATGATTTGGAAGGAAGATGTAAGTGATGAAAGATTGAGAACATTTATAAGGCGCTTTAGAGAAAAAACCTCCAAAGAGTTCCTTATAAATGTAAAAGGACTTGGCTATCAGATAGCGTTTAATCAATAGCCTCGGATTAATTCTGACCCGGATGGTATGGTCTTGCAATAGCCGGTTTTTTCACTTCTTTTTTGTCGTAGTGTACTGTGTCCTGTGCCTGTAGTGCAACCATTGCCAATGTAAATGTCAGTATAACTTTTGTCATGATATTTCCTTGTGAAGAGTATACAAATACTCAGTTTTTTTAAATAAGACAAATTTTGTCTGATTTAAATTTCACAGAATGATAACTTATAAACGGCAGTAAAAAATTGATTTACGTCAAGAAAAAGGAATTTATCTCCAAATAACAGGAAAATTACTTCTTAAGAGGGATTTGTTGAAAGGTTTTGAAGGTTTTTGCAGTCCGCCTACAGTACTTTTTGCTTCGATAAACTCCTGAATATAATAGGTATTCTTATAGCCTCTTTCTTTTAAATCTGACAGAATGCAGTTGATGTCATCTACATTGAGCAAATCGCTATGGAGTGTGGTGCGTACTTCAAAATCAATACCACTGCGGATAAGCAGGTTAAGTGTTTGGCTGAATTCATGAAATTTGCCGGAGTGTGTTACAGATGTGAATTTATATTGGGGGGCTTTATAATCCAGCGCGACATAATCAAGCAGGTCCAGACCAAGGAGTTCCTTTACATGTAAAGGGTTTGTGCCGTTGGTATCAAGTTTGATTAAAAATCCGAGCTTTTTGATTGCCTTGCAAAAGTCAGTGAGGGCATAGGAAGAGGCTTCTCCGCCTGAGAGAACGACAGCATCAAGCAAAGAGACTCTTGTTCGCAAAAACTTCAGCACATCTTCCATACTGTAACTGCCTTCTTTTGCAAAGACTATCTCTTTGTTGTAGCAAAAATCACAGCGCATATTGCACCCGCTGAACCATATGATGCAGGCTAGATGATCAGGGTAGTCCAGATGGGTAAACTTTGTGATATCATAAATGCATTTTTTACTCTTTGAACTGTTTGCGTTGTCTGTGTTCACCGGTTTTTCCTAGGTTGAAGCTTTCAACAGGACGATGATATCCCATGACTCGTGTGTATACTATACATTTTTGTCTCTGTTCTTTAAGTTCTTCTAAGATTTTATTTTTATTTATCATGATGCTTCCTTTTTGTTGTTTTCATATTCTTGTATCAGTGCTTCGTCACATTTTGGGCAGTATTCGTGTTCTCCTGAGAGATAGCCGTGTTTTGGACAAACTGAAAAGAGCGGTGTTACCGTAATGTAAGGCAGTCTGAAATTTGTGATGACATTTTTGACCAGTCTGCGGCAGGCTTCGGTTGAGCTGAGACGCTCCTGCATGTAAAGGTGCAAAACAGTGCCACCGGTGTATTTTGTCTGCAGTTCATCCTGCAGAGTGAGTGCTTCAAAAGGGTCATCTGTCAGACCTACAGGAATCTGTGAAGAGTTGGTATAGTAGATGTTTTCATCCATACCGGCCTGTATGATTTTGTCACCGTATCTTTTTTTGTCCTCTTTGGCAAACCGGTAGGTTGTTCCCTCCGCCGGTGTGGCTTCAAGGTTGTAAAGATTGCCTGTTTCCTCCTGAAACTCGACCATTCTTTTTCTTATGTGGTCTAATATCTCAGTGGCAAAGTCAATGCCCTGTGTGGAACTGATGTCATAGGCTCCTCCGGTAAAATTCAAAATCATTTCATTCATCCCATTGACCCCGATGGTAGAAAAGTGGTTTCTAAACCCGGGCAGATATCTTTTTGTATAAGGGAAAAGTCCTCTGTCGTACATCTCTTGAATAAAAACACGTTTTTTCTCCAGTGTAGACTTTGCATACTCCATCAGTTCGTCAAGGCGTTCAAGCAGAGATTCCATATTGCCTTTGTGCAAAAAGCCCAGCCTTGCCATATTAATAGTGACAACCCCTATGCTGCCCGTCATTTCCGCACTGCCGAAAAGACCACCGCCTCGTTTAAGCAATTCTCTTAAATCAAGCTGTAGTCTGCAGCACATACTTCTGACATGTCCGGGTTTGTAGGCCTCTTCGTTTGCGATGATTTCCCCGTTTTTGTCCCGTTTGTATTGGCTCCCTATGAAATTTTGGAAGTAGGAGGAGCCAATCTTAGCGGTGTTTTCAAACAGCAAATCCGTATTTTCACCGTACCAGTCAAAATCTTCTGTAATATTGACGGTAGGTATAGGAAATGTAAAAGGCTGACCGGTTTTGTCTCCCTCTGTCATAACCTCATAGTAAGCTTTGTTGATGATGTGCATCTCTTTTTGAAAATGTTTATAGGTCATCTCTGTGAGGGATGAAACACCCCTCTGCAGTGCTTTGAATCTTAACCCGGTATCTGAAATATTTTTAAAAAGATGCTCCTGCTTACATGTTGGAATCTGATCCTTCAAATCATCAGGAACGTTCCAGTCTATAGTAATATTTGTAAAAGGTGATTGTCCCCATCGAGCGGGTACGTTTAGGTTGTATATGAAACTGCGAATACTTTTTTTTACCTCCTTGTATGAAAGTTGATCTTTAAAAAGATAAGGCGCCAGATAGGTGTCAAAAGATGAAAAGGCCTGGGCGCCGGCCCATTCACTTTGCAAAATTCCCAAAAAGTTCGCCATTTGTCCGAGAGCTTCTCTGAAATGCTTTGGTGCATCACTCTCAACTCTTCCCCTTACTCCGTTAAATCCTTCATCCAGAAGAACCCTCAGACTCCAGCCGGCACAGTATCCGGTCAAACAGTCCAAATCGTGTATGTGATAGTCCCCGTTTCTATGTGCATACCCCTCTTCTTTTGAGTAAATTTTGTCAAGCCAGTAGTTGGCAATCACTTTGCCTGCTGTATTGTTTACAAGACCGGCGCTGGAGTAGCCTGTATTTGAGTTTGCTTTTATTCTCCAGTCACTTCCGCTGATATACTCTTCTATAGTCTGTGTCGAATGGATATAGGTAGTATCATCTTCAATGGCTTTTTCTCTTTGAAGTTTATGAAGATGTCTGTAGAGTATAAAAGAGCGCATAACATCAAAATATTTTGCTTTGTACAGCTCTTTTTCTATAATGTCCTGTATATCTTCAACAGCAACAATCCGTTTAGCTTCAAGTCTTTGAATGACTTTGATGTATACCGCTTCGTCAAAATCTACATTTTCACTTAAAAAGGCTTTTTTGATGGCATCTTCTATTTTATAAGAGAAAAATTGTTTGTAGGAACCGTCTCGCTTTAAAATATACTCTACCATCTGTTGTTTTCCTTCTTATGTTTTCCTTCTTAAGTGATATCGACAGTTTATAAAAACCGGCGTTAAAAATCACTAATAAAATTTGTCACTTTTGTGTCACTTCCTATGCTCTTAATAATACTTTTACATTGTTTTGGATATAATTCCCATCCACTTTACTGTTTTAACAAAGCAAAGAGTATTTCTATCTATATGATTACATGTAGATAAAAGTATTGGCAAGCAACGTTATTACAAGTGTTATGCGCTTGCCTAAAGGCAGTAAAGATGTTACCACAGGAGACTTTCAATGAAAGTACGTGCTTCAGTAAAGAAGATGTGTGATGACTGTAAAGTTATCAAAAGAAGAGGTATTGTAAGAGTAATCTGCAAGAACCCTAAACATAAACAGAGACAAGGATAATCATGGCTCGTATTGCTGGTGTTGATTTACCTAAGAAAAAAAGAATAGAGTATGCATTAACATACGTCTATGGAATTGGTCTTCATACTGCCCGTCAAATATTAGACGCGACAGGAATTGACTACAATAAAAGAGTTTTCGAATTAAACGAAGAAGATGTAGCAGCTATAACAAAAGAGATCCGTGAAAACCATATGGTTGAGGGTGATTTGCGTAAAAAAGTTGCTATGGATATTAAAGCACTTATGGATTTAGGTTCATACAGAGGGCTTCGTCACCGTCGTGGTCTTCCATGCCGTGGTCAAAAAACTAAGACAAATGCGCGTACTCGTAAGGGTAAACGTAAAACTGTCGGCGCAGCGTAAGGAATTATAGTATGGCAAAAAGAAAAGCTGTTAGAAAAAAAGTAATAAAAAAGAATATATCACGTGGTATCATTCATATTGCGGCATCATTTAATAATACTCTTGTGACTATTACAGATGAAATGGGTAATATGATTGCTTGGAGTTCTGCCGGTTCTTTAGGATTTAAAGGTTCTAAAAAATCAACTCCGTTTGCTGCACAGGCTGCTGTTGAAGATGCAGTTGCAAAAGCACAGGTACATGGTATAAAAGAGCTTGGTATTAAAGTTCAAGGTCCCGGTTCTGGTCGTGAAACTGCAGTAAAAGCTGTCGGAGCTATCGAAGGAATCCGTGTTACATTTATGAAAGATGTTACACCATTACCACACAACGGTTGTCGCGCGCCTAAGCGTCGTAGAGTTTAAGGAGATTACTGATGGCAAGATATAGAGGTCCAGTAGAAAAAATCGAGAGAAGATTCGGAGTAAGCCTTAACCTAAAAGGTGAGCGTCGTTTGGCAGGAAAATCTGCTTTAGAGAAGCGTCCTTACGGTCCAGGCCAACATGGTCAGCGTCGTAAAAAAGTTTCTGAGTATGGTTTACAGCTTAATGAAAAGCAAAAAGCGAAATTTATGTATGGTATTTCTGAAAAGCAATTCCGTGCTTTATTCGTTGAAGCTAAGCGTCGTGATGGAAATACAGGTACAAACCTTATTACATTAATCGAGCAGAGATTAGACAATGTTGTGTACAGAATGGGATTCGCATCTACTCGTAGATTTGCACGTCAACTTGTAACACACGGTCATATTTTGGTAGATGGCAAAAAACTTGATATTCCTTCTTACCGTGTTAAACCGGGACAAAAGATTGAAGTAAAAGAAGCGAGCAAAAAGAACAATCAGATTGTTCGTGCTATTGAGCTTACAAACCAAACTGGTCTTGCTCCTTGGGTAGACATTGATGCTGAAAAAGTGTATGGTATCTTTACTCGTCTTCCGGAGCGTGAAGAAGTTGTTATTCCAGTTGAAGAACGTTTAATCGTTGAACTTTACTCGAAATAATAATTTAATACAAAAGGCGTAAAAGATATGAAAAAAATTAAAACTACTCCACTTGCTCCACAAGAGTTTGAGGTAGAACAAATAAGTGACAATGAAGCAAACATTATGGCATACCCTTTTGAAGTAGGGTACGCTATATCGTTGGCTCATCCACTTCGCCGTTTTTTATTAAGCAGTTCGGTTGGTTATGCACCAATCGCAATTAAAATCGAAGGTGCCAAACATGAGTTTGACTCGGTTCGCGGTATGCTTGAAGATATTTCAGATTTTATTTTAAATTTGAAAGAGATACGCTTCAAACTGAACAATGATGCAACAGAAGCTGAGATTAACTACAGCTTTGCGGGACCGTGTACCATTAAAGGCGGCGATCTCAGCAATGATGAAGTAGAGGTGGTAACACCGGATGCTCCGCTTGCAACTTTAAATGAAGATTCTACACTGAATTTTACGCTTAAAATTGCACAGGGTATCGGCTATGTTGCGAGTGAAGATACTGCTGCGGAAGTTGATGATGATGAATATATCGCATTGGATGCATATTTTACTCCGGTAAGAAGTGCTACATATAAAATTGACAATGTACTGGTAGAAGATAACCCTAACTTTGAAAGAGTTATTATGAATATCAGAACTGATGGACAAATTTCACCAATCGATGCATTTAGAAACTCTTTGGAAGTAATGTATGCACAGTTGGCTGTATTTAATTCAGAAATCAGTATTAAAGCGCCTGCTACCATTGAAAGAGTTGAAGAGTCACCTGATTTGAAAAAACTAACAACAAACATTGACAGTTTAGGATTAAGTGCGCGTAGCTTTAATTGTCTTGATCGCTCAAACATTAAACTTATTGGTGAGATTGTACTTATGAGTACAAACGATTTGAAAAATGTGAAAAATCTTGGAAAAAAATCTTACGATGAAATCGTAGAAAAAGTTCAAGAGTTTGGTTTTGAAGTTGGTGCTGATTTAGCTGATGATGTAGTTACTGCACTAAAAAAGAAAATAGAAGCCGTACAGGCACAATAGAGGAATGAGATATGAGACACCGTCATGGATATCGTAAGCTAGGTCGTACAAGTGCACACCGTAAAGCACTTTTAGCGAACCTTAGTATTTCGTTAATAGAACATGGTAAAATAGAAACAACTGCTGTAAAAGCAAAAGAGCTGCGCTCTTATATTGAGAAACTTATCACAACTGCTGGTAAAAATGACTCAAATGCACACAGAGCAGTATTTGCTGCGCTTCAAAACAAAGAAGCAACGAAAACTTTAGTAAATGAACTCGCACCGAAGTATGTTGATCGTACAGGTGGATATACTAGAATAGTGAGAACTCGTATTCGTCGTGGTGATGCTACACCAATGGCATTTATCGAATTAGTATAGTTACTATATTTACAATACCAGACCCTGTGTCTGTTATTGTAACTTCTTTTTAAACTTTCCCCATTAGACAGAGAGAATTTACGAATTCTAAAATACTTTACAATACAGGACGCATTATGAGTACTTTCGCATTCGGAACTTACAGAGTCACAGATGAGAATCCTTTGCATATAGAAGCATTGAAAGAGGCTGTATACGCCGGGATAGAACTGATTGACACCTCTACAAACTATACAGACGGCGGTGCCGAAAGAGCAATCGGCAAAGTGCTGCGCAGTGTTCCTGATGAAATCAGAGATAAAATTAAAATTGTAAGCAAATGCGGATATATCCAGGGTTCAAATTTGCTCGCACACAAAGAAATGCCTTTTGAAGATGTTGTAGAGTTCAGTGAACACTGTTACCACTCAATTGCAAAATCGTTTCTAAAAAAACAGCTTGATGCTTCACTCCAAAGACTGCAAATGAGTAAACTTGATTGTTATTTAATTCACAATCCTGAGTATTTTTTGCTTGATGCTCTCAATAAGGGCAAAAACAGAGATGAAGTTTTGGATGAAATGTACCAAAGAATCTATGAAGCATTTGTGGGCTTGGAAGAAGAGGTCAAAGAGGGACGTATCAGCTCCTACGGTATCAGTTCCAACAGCTTTGCAAAGGCAGAGGACGATTTGGAGTTTTTGCCCTATGAAAGTTTACTGACACTTGCCCAAAATGCCGCAGATGAAGCGGGAAACAGACAACACAGTTTTACCACAGTGCAACTGCCAATAAACAAAGTTGAAAAAGAAGGTCTCAAATGTGCGGCCTGGGCGAAAAAAAATGGGCTGAGAGTCCTTGCCAACCGTCCGTTAAATGCACAAAAAAACAAACTGATGCACAGACTGGCCGATTATGATGAAAGCAGGGAATACTATACCTATCTGAATGAATTGCTTCAGGCCTGTGACAATGATTTACTCAAACCGTTGTATAATTTGATTGAACAAATGGATGAAAATAAGCACAGGTTCGGATGGATTGGTGAGTATGACACTTTTTTGCATTCACAGATTATTCCTCACATAAGAGAAGCATTGAAGAATTTAGAACCGGATTCTTTGGATGAATTACTCAGATTTGTAGATCTTTTTTTACAAGAGTACAGAACAATGGTTGCATACGAGTGTTCAAAACGTGTGAGAAGTGAACTCAAAGAAGAATTTCAGGGGTGTCATAAAAAAATCCAGGTGTGTGCTTTGGAATTTTTATATAAACAGGATGCAATTGATTATATACTCGTCGGTATGCGAAAGCCCTCTTACGTACAAGAGGTTATGGCTTTAAAAGATGAGTTAAATAATAATTTTATGACTTGTTAAGCGATTTTGTCATATTTTATGATAATAGAAGAGTTATATTGCCATCCCAAAGCAAACTTAAGCATACCAGTAACTCATCAAGAGGTAAGATGTGAAGTAGCTATTCTGAAGGCTCTACTAGTAGAGTTGAGGAATAGATGCTTTGCAGGTTGCCTCTTTATGTGTTATCCAAAGGACGATTAAAAGAACATACACTTGACTTCGTTACAAATCCTTGAAGCTACTAGTAGCTCCTGCGAATTTGTGCCTCGCAATTGCATATTCTTTTAATCGCTGGTATGCTTAAGTTTGCTTTGGGATGGCAATAATATAAAAAGGATAAGTATGATTCCATTTACAGATGAAGAATTATTGGAACCGGTTCGGCGTGTTATAGACAAGGTGCGCCCCTCTTTGGCGCTTGACGGGGGAGACATAGATTTTATTACCGTGAAAAACGGAAGTGTCTATGTACAGCTAAAAGGTGCATGCATAGGGTGTGCGAGCAGTGGAAGTACATTAAAGTACGGTGTCGAGAGACAGTTGAGAATGGATATCCATCCTGAAATAACTGTTGTTAATGTCCCGATGGGCATGGAAAACGATATAGATAATTTATAAAAGAAGCATATGGGAACAATAAGTAAATATAAAATATTATCACAGGCAAAAGAGAATTTTTCGCGGGCGGAATATAAAAATGCCTTAGATAAATTTGCACAGGTTTTGCAAAACGATCCGGATTCAAAAGAGGCTTTTAACGGGGTTATACTTTCGGAAATGGCTATGAGCGGAGAAGAGGGTGCCGAAGCACTGTTTGATTATTATGAAATATTAAGAGAAGAAGACAAAGAAGAAGCTGATGCTATTATGAGTGAAATACTTGAAAGCATGGACGGTACCCTGGAAAAACTCAGTGAAGTATTTGCCGAACCTTTGCGTAACAGATTGGAGTTTGAAGAGGGGATTCTCTACAGTGATTTTCAAAAAATTTTGGATGAAGGCGGAGATTTTGTAGAAACCTTTGAAAATATTATGTTTTCTACCCGAGTAATTATAACAAACAAAGAAGATTTTTTAGATTTTTTAGACAAACTGATAGAACATGATTTTGCACAAATGGCATTAACCTATCTTGAAAATGCTCTGAGTGTATATCCCGGTGACAAACTCTTGCGAAAACTGTTAAAAAAACTGGCACAGGGCAAAAATATTGAAAATTGAACTGCCAAATCAAGCGTATAAATATATCACTGAAAACTCAAAAGAGTGTGATGCCGAGACGGCGTTTGTTCTGACGCACCAAAACAGCGGCTATATAGAAGATGCAAAGAGGAATAATGCCCACTCTATTGTCAGAATCGAAGACATTGCAGAGTTCTTTGGTGTTGACCAGATTAAAATAATCGGTATTACCGGTACAAACGGCAAAACTACAACGGCGAGTGCAATCTATTCATTTTTACTCGATCTTGGCTACAAGGCTGCAATGCAGGGAACCCGCGGGTTGTTTATGAATGATGAGGCATGTGAGGGAAAAACGCTTACCACCCCATCCGTACTCAATACCTACCGGCATATTTACCAGGCAGTGAGTGCGGGATGTGAGTATTTTGTAATGGAAGTCAGTTCCCATGCAATCGTGCAAAAACGTATTGAAGGCCTCAGTTTTGCGCTGAAAATTTTGACAAATATCACTCAGGATCATCTGGACTATCATAAAACTTTAGAAGAATATATACATGTAAAAAACAGTTTTTTTCAGGATGAGAGCAAAAAACTTATAAATAAAGATGAATCCAAAGCTGCATTTAATTTTAAAAATGCCTACACATACGGTATAGAAAATCCTGCAACATACAGACTTATGGCATATTCTCTCAATGACGGCTCAAGTGGTATTATCCAGCATTTTCAAGAGATTGTCCCTTTTACCGCTTCACTTCACGGTTTTTTTAATCTGTATAATTTGATGGCTGCCATATCGGCAACGCATCTCATAACAGACAAAAGTCTTGAAGAGATTGCAGATGTGGTGGATAATTTTGCAGGGGTGAGCGGAAGAATGGAACAGGTCTGTGCTGCTCCGAATGTCATAGTGGATTTTGCACACACACCTGACGGTATGGCTCAGGTACTCAATGCTTTGAAAGAAAAAGAACTGATTGTCGTTTTTGGAGCAGGCGGTGACAGAGACAGAAAAAAACGACCGCTTATGGGCAGGGTAGCTGCAAGTCTTGCCAAAAAGGTCATTGTTACGAGTGACAATCCGCGTTATGAAGATCCGCAGACAATTGTAGAGGATATTTTAGAAGGTATACAGGAAAAATCAAATATTATGGTTGAGCTTAACAGAAAAAAAGCAATACAGATGGCACTTGCGTTGCAAGGAGAAGATGACGTTGTTGTTATTCTCGGAAAAGGCGATGAAACAGACCAAATTATTTATGATGAAAAATTTCCTTTTGATGACAGAGAAGTTGTAAAAGAACTTTTAAATTTAGAGTGAAAATAGTAGAAAATAGCTTAAAAATCTAAACTTATTTCACTTTATTAGAAAACAGATGCAAATTTTCGATATAATTGCGAAAAAATTAAGGATTATTTCAATGGGAATTCCACAACCGGCATTTTATATCTTCAAGTGTGAGCAGTCTGCTCCTCCGGGTATGCCAAAACCATCATGTGTTACACCAGAGACGCAGGACCTGTTTCAATACACGGCCCAAAAACTGATGAAAGAAGGGATTATGATGACAGCACCAATCGTGCGCACTTCATGTCTTAACCGTTGTTCGGCAGGTCCTGTTATGTTAGTAGAGCCGGGACATACTATGTATGTAGGCCTAAACAAGGAAAAAATTGACCGTATTATAGAAGAACATATAATCGGCGGAAAAGTTGTTGAAGAATATGTAATTGATTCTGAAATGTGGGATGAGCCTATATCTCCTGCTGATGCAAAAAAACAGATGGGAATGTAGGAAAACAGTCATGTTAATGGAAATGTTGTACAGCAAAATACACCGTGCCACTGTAACTGATGCTAATTTGAACTATGTTGGTTCGATTACCATAGATGAAGAACTTTTAGAAGCTGCCAAGATGAGAGTCGGACAAAAGGTAGAGATCCTTAATATTAACAATGGTGAGCGATTTTCTACTTACATCATTCTAGGCGAAAGAGGAAAACGTGACATTTGCTTAAATGGTGCAGCAGCAAGAAAAGTACACAAAGGCGACAAGGTTATCATTGTAGCCTACGGTACTTATGACGAAAAAGAACTTGAAAGCTACAAACCAAAAGTTGTTATTTTGGATGATGACAATAACATCGACGCTATTCACGATGAGATTTAATGATGAATGTGAGATGTCATAGTGTTTGGTAATCTTGGCGATATGGGCAAACTCCTTGAAGGAATGCAGGAAAATGCTGCAAAACTTCAAGAAGAGCTGGCAAATAAAACTTTTAGTGTCAAAAGCGGTGGAGGGATGATTGAACTCACCTTCAACGGCAACGGCGAAGTCATTGATCTTAATATTGATGAAGAGCTCTTAAGCGACAAAGACTCCCTGCAAATTTTACTTATAGGCGCCATCAATGATGCAAATAAAATGGTACAACAAAATCAACAAAACAGTGCTTTGAGTATGTTTGGCGGGCTCAAATAGGTGCTTCGCCTGTTTCTCATACTGCATTTATTCTTTTTCAATGTTTATGCCTGTAAAGGCGGGTATGATTTTTGTGTCAAAAAAGCAAAAGATGCAAAAATCATACATGACAGGGCACTTTTTATTCCTGTCGAAAAAAATCACCGTATTGTCTTTTCCCGACAAAAACCCCAATCAAAAATTTTAAAACATGACCCCTTTTTGTCTCTGTATCTTATCGAAGAGAAAACCTCTTTTGCCTATCCGTATGATCTGAATATGCGTTTACAGCTTGGAACTGCTATAGTCAATGCCGAGGAAGCCAAAGAAGGAAGTATGCTGGTACATCAGGTAGGACTCGACTTTTTTGGAAAATACAGTCAAAAACTTTCTTTGCCGGCTATCATCAGCAGCAGCTGCTGCTCTTTGGAAGCTGTTGTCAGTAAAAAAGGGGTGATAGAAAAAGAGTATCTGCAGTATTTTCTCAAAACAGAAAAGGTCCGTTATGCTGATATCGGTGTTCGTGTAAATGATGCAAACAGATCAGTAGTCGTCATTGCAAGTGATCCCTATATGCCGGACAATCCTTTTAAAAAAGGTGACTGCATACTGTATTACGACAACAAAAAAGTGAAAAATGCCGCATCATTTATGAGAAAAGTTCTTTTCGGTTCTTTGGGAGCTAAACACACGGTGCAGATAAAGCGTGGAGGAAAGTTGCTGACTTTTGAAGTGCAGAGCAGGCAAAGATACGGCGGTGGTTTTTTGAGTGATACCTTCTTGGAACAAAAAGGGATCTATTTTGATGAGGGTTTACATGTAAGCCGGTTAAAAAAAGCCTTTAAAAACTATGGACTCAAGAGTGGAGACAGACTCATACAGGTGAACGGCATCACTGTAAAGAACCAGGAAGAACTGCGAAAATATATAGAAAACTTTAAAGACTGCTCTTCTTTGTTATTTGAACGCAATAACTTTCAGTTTTTTGTAAAGATTAAGTAGAAAAACAATACAATTTCACATGCAAAACTTCGAACAATTTTTATTAGACAACTTACCGACATCACAAAGTATTCATCCTACATATGAGCGTGCTTTGCAAGATATGCTCAAAGCAGGCGGAAAAAGATTTCGTCCTGCATTGCTGCTGGGTGTTGTCAAAGCGTACAACCCTCTCATGCTTGAATCTGCAAACCATGCAGCCCTGGCTATAGAATTTTTACATACTTATTCGCTTATTCATGATGATCTGCCGGCTATGGATAATTCTCCACTGCGTCGCGGACATCCGACTTTACATGTAAGCTTCGATGAAGTAACGGCAATATTGGCAGGGGATGCTTTAAACACCTATGCCTTCGAGTTTTTGTCCAATGCTCCTTTTTCTGATGAAATACGGGTAAAACTGATTCGTGAGCTTGCAAGCAACGGAGGACTGGGCGGCATGGTGCTGGGACAGGCTATAGACTGTTATTTTGAAAACAAGCCTTTGAAGATAGAAGAGATTAAGATTTTGCATACCAACAAAACAGCAAAACTCATTGCCGCCTCTTTGAAGATGGGCGCGATTATTGTCGGGCGTGATGATATGGCAGAAAAGTTGTATGATTTTGGGATTAAACTCGGATTGCTGTTTCAAATTCAGGATGATATTTTGGATGTCACACAAAGTTCAGACGAAGCAGGAAAGCTGACAAACAATGATGAAGAGAAAAACAGTTTCGTAACGATACTTGGACTGCAAACGGCAGTAAGAGAGGCAGATGCTTTGGCAGATGAGCTCAACAGTGAAATGTGTAATTTTGATGAGAGCTTGTCAGGCGAGTTGTCACCTTTATTAACAAAATACATAAACAGGCACAAGGAATAAAAATGAATGAAAATGCAATGCGTCAAAAGATGGCGAATACGATAAGATTTTTAGCAGCAGATATGGTACAAAAGGCAAATTCGGGTCATCCGGGCGCACCAATGGGACTGGCCGATATTGCAGTGGTTTTGAGTGAACATCTCAAGCATAACCCTAAAAATCCTTCATGGCTGAACCGTGACAGACTTGTCTTTTCAGGCGGGCATGCAACAGGGCTTATCTACTCCCTCTATTATCTTTGGGGATATGGCTTGACGCTTGATGATTTAAAGCAGTTTCGTCAGCTTGATTCAAAAACACCGGGACATCCTGAATACGGACACACTGAAGGCATAGAAATCACAACCGGTCCGCTGGGGCAGGGAATCGCCAATGCGGTAGGTTTTTCTATGGCATCAAAATATGTCGGTGCACAGGTGAATTCGGATACAGCGAAACTGATTGATCACACTGTCTACTGTCTGTGCGGAGACGGTGACCTGGAAGAGGGTATCTCTTATGAGGCATGCTCTCTTGCCGGACACAACAAACTCGACAATCTTATTCTTATTTATGACTCAAACCGTATAACTATTGAGGGTAATACTGACTTAAGTATCAGTGAAGATATCCGAGCACGTTTTGAATCGCAGTGCTGGGAAGTACTTGAGTGTAACGGGCATGACTATGATGAGATAGACGCAACAATTGCTCAGGCAAAAAAAGCAGACAGACCGGTCCTTATCATTGCAAATACTATTATAGCCAAGGGAGCAGGTCCTCTTGAAGGTTCTCATCATGCTCACGGGGCACCGCTTGGTGAAGATGTGATTGCAGATGCCAAAAGAGGTGCAGGATTTGATCCGGAGAAGAAATTCTTTGTGCCTGAGGATGTGATGGTACGTTTTCGATGTGCCGTTGAAGCGGGTGATCTGGCAGAACGCGAGTGGATACATTCGCTTAAAACTGCTCCTTTAATGGAACAGAATGAAGCACTTGAGGCACTCCTGAATCATGACTTTTCAAGAATACAATGGCCGGTTTTTGAAAAAGCCGATGCAACAAGAAATACAAACGGAAAAATTCTCAATGCCATAGCCAAAGCGATTCCCGGTTTTATCGGCGGTTCGGCGGATTTAAGTCCTTCAAACAAAACATATTTGAATGATATGGGTGTTTTTCCAAAAGGAAAAAATATCTATTTTGGTATTCGAGAGCATGCGATGGCGGCTATTGCCAATGCAATGGCATTGTATGGTCCGCTCATGCCGTTTACTTCAACGTTCTTTGTATTTTCGGACTACCTCAAGCCTGCTGCAAGGATTGCGGCACTGACAGGCATTCAGCAGTTCTTTGTATGGACGCATGACAGTATCGGTGTTGGAGAAGACGGCCCGACACATGAACCGATCGAGCATCTTTCACAGTTCCGTGCCCTGCCGAACTTTTATGTGTGGCGTCCGGCTGACGGTGCTGAAAATGTTGCAGCATGGAAAACAGCACTGACAATGAAAAAATCTCCGTCTGCTTTTGTATGTTCCCGCCAGGGTCTCGCTATTGTCCCTGCTCCGGTAAAAGGTGAAATAAGCCGCGGAGGGTATCTGCTGGCAAGTGATGAAAATGCTTCGCTGACGCTTATTGCTTCAGGAAGCGAAGTGGAACTGGCACTCAAAACAAAAGAGGCACTGAATGAAAAAGGTCTTTTTGTCAATGTTGTTTCTGTTCCGTGCTATGATTTGTTTATAGAACAGGATCAGGACTATATTGATGAAATTATTCTTCCAGATACAAAAAAAGTAGCCATTGAAGCGGCGCGCGGACTGGAGTGGTACCGTTTGGCGGATGAAGTCATCGGCATGGATACTTTTGGCGCATCAGCACCGGCAAAAGAACTGTTTGAGAAATTTGGTTTTACAGTAGATGCCATACTGGAAAAAATCAAATAGACTTTACGAATCCTGACTGACCAGGCTTCTGTTGCGGCCGCTGTATTTGGCGGCATACAGAGCCTTGTCGGCATATTTATAGAGTAAATCAATATTTTTTTCACCATCAAGATGCTCAAGGGTGGCGATTCCTATACTTACAGTCAAAAAATCTGATATTTCAGAGGCTTTGTGCTCTATTTTCAGATTTTCTATAATTGCAGTGAGTTGAGATACCCACTGATGTGTTTTTTCTTTTTCGTTTGAAAGAATGATACCCGCAAACTCTTCCCCTCCGAGCCTGAAAACAAAATCATCGCCTCTTTGTATGTGTTCTCGGAGTACATTTGCTACCTGTATGAGTGTTTCATCACCTTTTATATGCCCGTAATAATCATTATAGTATTTAAAATAATCAATATCCAAAATAAAAAAAGTGATATAAAGATCCTGGCGTTTTGCCAAAAAAGAGAGTTTGTTGATCATATTGTCATAATATCTTCTGTTGTACAAACCGGTGAGCTGATCGGTAACAGACTGCTGATGCAGATCTTCGCTTCTTTGGCGCTCTTTGGCTCTTGCAAGCTGTAAGTCCTGTTGTGCCGCATCCAAAAGGGCTTCATAAATATACATACAAAGTGTGAGAATTGTGGAAGCAAGGACCAGTCGTACCCAGTCTGTAAAGTGCCACTCTCCTCCATTCCATACATTGATGTAATGGTAGGCAAGAGCAAAAAGAAAGGTGTAAAACAGGAGTGAAAAATACAACCCAGCTTTTTTGCCGTTACTGATAATGGCAAAAACAGGAACAAAAATAGTCCAGATTAAAGAGAAATGAGAGGCCTGTGAAATATATGCAAAAACAAGAAAAAAGACAACAACATTGAAAGTCACTATACGGACAGACAGAAGAATATTGCCCGTTTTTTGCATATAAATATAAGAGAGTATGCTGACTACGGCAGAGACGGAGTCTATAATCGCTGCCCAGTACTGCCCAATGAGAAGGTTGATACAGGCAAAAAGTGAAAAGAGAACAATAGTGGCAATCAAGGCAAATTTTATAACAACAGAACGTCTGTTACAAAAATCACTCTCTTTTTCCAGGATAAAAAAATCTAATATTTTATTCATGTAATAATTATATCACAATCATCACATCTTTTTTATATCGGGGGAGAAAAAATTTTAATTTGAACTGAAAATTTATAAAATACTGATTGTCGCTTCGGGCTTGCCCAGATAATATCCCTGCGCATAATCAATATTCATATCTTCAAGGGTTTTTAAAACACTTAGCGAATGGACAAATTCAGCCACAGTTTCAATGTTGAGTGCGTTTGTCAGAGTGAGAATAGACTCTGTAATTGATTTAGAGATGTTTGGTGTATCTATATTTTTGATAATAGAGGCATCTATTTTGACAATGTCTATCGGCAGTGACTGAAACAGTGTATAGTTGGCAAATCCGCTTCCAAAATCATCTATAGCTATTTTTACACCGCAGGCTTTAATGCTTTGCAGGTTTTTTATAAATATTTCACTTGAATTATCGAGTGGTTCATACTCCAGTAACTCTATAATAAGCCAGTGGGCATATTCTTTGTTTTGTTCCAATTCATTGAGAATCAGTGAAAATATATTTTTGTCAATAATATCCGAAAAGTTTAGATTGATACTTATAGAAACTCTGTTCTCTTTGATTTTTTCAAAAACAATGCCTAAGATAGTTTTTGTCAGTAAATTGTATATGTTTGTATGCATGACAACCGGCAAAAATTCCATCGGGGGAGTAATACTGCCGTCTCTGTTTTGAATTCTCACAAGTGCTTCGTATTTATGAATTTTTCTGCTTTTTATATGGAAAATAGGTTGATAATAGCAAACAACTCTTCCCTCTTCTATTGCTTCTTGTACCTCATACACCGGAAGGAGTTTCTGTTTTCCTGCTTCTTTTTGCCTATTTACAGCATCTAATACAACTTGGTTGCGCCCGTCTCTTTTGGCGACATAGAGCATTTCGTCTGCATGTTTGATGGCATCACTTACCGTTTTAAATGTTTGCGGTCTACATGTAACGCCTATGGAAACAGTGATGCGAAGATCCTGGTTGTTATAATGAAAATTTGTAGCAGCAATATTTTCTCTGATTCTCTTTGCAACCTTGCATTCAGAAGCCAGACCTCTGCTTTTCTTGATAAATATGATAAATTCTTCACCGCCGAAACGGATGAGCCTGTCTTCATCGCGGATTGTATTTTTTATAATTTTGGAGACTTCCTGAAGTATTTTATCCCCTGTCTGGTGCCCGTATGTATCATTGACCTGCTTAAAGTGATCTATATCCACCATCAGTATTTTATAGTTTTCTATCTGTACATTGTTTAAAAATTCCCGTAAATAGTTTCTGTTGTATGCTCCGGTAAGCGGATCTGTAAGATTTTCTTTTTTTGTTTTATAAGTAAAATAGAGTTGCAGCAGTATGACAATAAACATGAGAAAAATAGCGGCAAAAATTGAAAAAAGGATTGTCTTCAGCGGTAACAGTGCTTCATGTATCTGTTTTTCTATATTGTTTGAAAAATCTATGGCAATGATCGCTTGCGTTTTTCCGTCTATTACAACAGGATAAAGATAGGTAACCCAAAGAGTTTCCACTTGTTTGTGATAAAAAACATGACTGCGGGCATTTTTCCAGACCTGATCCCATATCTCTTTGTTTACATGCAGTTTCTCTCCAAATTCGCCTTTGTCCTTTTTGCTGCCGTCGAGGAGATATCTGTAGGTTCCCGATTCATCTCTGTAGAGCACAAAAACATATTTGTAAGTATCTGTTGCAATCAGGCTTATTTCCCGTTCCAACTCTTCTCTGAGATACTCTCCCTCAAAAAGTGCATCAAAAAAATTTTCATCTTGCGGCAGCTGCTGTGTTATCTCACGGGATATGTTTTTTGCAAATTCGTTTGCCTGCTGTATAAAGAGTCTGTTGACATTTGCAGATAATTTTTGTGTCGTATGCTGCAGCGAAAAATAGAGATATCCGATACCAACAGCGATTAAAATAAAAATAAAAAAATATATTTTTGCTAAATTTTTCATCAATAGTCCTCAATATATTCAGACATTGATTTTGGAAGCGTTATATGATATTTTTCCAAATTCCGTTTTATAAAAATAATGTTCGGACGCCCTTTTTGCCAATAAAAACCACCGATAAGACTCTTTTTGTATTTTTTGAATGTTTTATAGTTTGTGGCAAATTTCAAACCATTCAGGTTGCTGGCATTTTCACCTGTACCTAACAGTAATATATCTGCCTACGCAGGTGCTGTGACCAGTTGTATATCTCTTGTTTTTGTAAAAATTCTGTTTGTTGTCTGTGAGTCACTCCATACATGTACAACATTTTTGCCCGGAAAAAGCGCCTGAAAAATTGTCTGATATATCTTCAATTCATATTCAATTTGCGAAGCTGATAAAAGTTCTGTTAAAAACAGGAAAAGCAAAAGGTATTTTTTCATATTAGAAAGTATACTCCATATTCAGAAAAAATTTCTGGTCAGTCACAGGAATCGCGTAGGATACCCCTCTGTATGGCAAAGCAAAGCCGCGGTTTAATATGTTTTCACCCCGGAGGCCTACAGAAAAATCGTTTGAGTAGTTGTATTTTACAGCAGAGGTAAAGTCAAGACTGGCTTTTGTATATATATTGTAAAGTGTATAAGAACTCCGATAAATCAGTTCATTGTAAAAATCAAATTTTTTGTACCTGTTGTAAGCACGGATTGTTGTTTCAAAAGCAGGTGAAAAGTTTGTATCTTTACTGTTTCGCCCAAAGTCAATATTGCATACAATTTTATTGTCAAGATCAAACTTATATCTGTAACCCATTTCCAGGAGCTCTTTGTATATGTCCTCCTTGCTGTTTACCCAGCCATATACCGTGCTCGGATCATAAACAAGTGTATCTTTGAGCGTGGCATGAACAAATTCTAGGGAGAATTTATGCTTTTTGGAGTGATCCTGATAATAGACTCCTGTTGTAAAGAGATCCATTTTTGGCGCATTAAGTTGAGGATTTGCCCTGTATGGAATATTTTGGGGATTGTAGAGTTGATAAAAAGCAAGGGGAATGTATGTTTTACTGTATGAAAATTTAAATCGGGCCCTTCCTGCGGCTTTGACAAAACCGATTTTTGCAAGGTATTCATTCTGCGATTTTACATCTTTTTGATAACGAAAAAAATCTCCTTTCACAGAAGCCAAAATATGCGTGGTATCGTTGACTGCATAGGTGTCTTCTGCATAGAGAGAAACCAGATTCAGGCTGTTTGAAAGTTGGTTTTGGTGTCTGTATGTCAAAGCGGTGTCATAATAGTCGCCTTCGGCCGTAAAAGCTTTATATTTGTAAAAAGATCCTATAAAAAGAGTATTGGCATCGTTTTGAAACTTTTTTTCCAAAATGACAGAAAAGATGTCATCATTAAATTTTATATTGTAGCTATTGATGAGAGGGGCATTGGCAATGCGTATGCCGTTTTCATCATTGTATTGTCTGTTGTATTCAAGGTTGTCGTAGGAGATTTGCAGTTTGAGTCTCTTGGGGAATTTTTTTGTAAGATGTATGTATAACTGTTGGGCATCAAGTCCTCATCCCTCGGGTGTTTTGTGTGTTCCTATCCCTATAAAACTGTCATTTTTTTTATAATATTTTCCAAATTCCAGTTTATAATCTTTATAGCCGAGAGAGCCGTAAAGATTGTACCCTTTTTTATCACTTTTAAAATCATATGTTTTGTTGTTATAGGTGTTATGATACGTTTTTCTGAGTATATTGTCACTGTTGGCATAAGCAAAATAGCTTATACTGTTTTTTGTGATATCGGTTGTATAGATGTTGGCATCATAGCCTCCTCGCGAATCGCCTATTATCCTTACTTTTGAACCGTTGTCACGCGCCGCATCTTTTGTGTAGAGTTTGACAATGATTGAAGCATTTTCATTTCCGAACTCCATGGAAGAGGTTGCTTTGTAAATTTCTATGTGGTCAATATACTCTATAGACATCTCACCCCAGATTAAAAACCCGCTTCCAAAAGAGCTGGATGTCATATCATGGTCATTGATGTAAATTCTTGAAAAAGTGACAGGTGTACTCTGGGCAGAGGCTGTTGTGAAAAGTGTCAGGTTGTTTGCCCCTCTCTTGAGATAGAGACCCGGTACTGTTTTTAAAACATCCAGAAGGTTATGTGCCTGCATTCTTTCAAGGTCTTCTCTTGTATATATCTCAAGAAATCCCGAGGTGTCTCTTTTTGTTACTTTTGAGAGATCAGACTCTTTTTTGTAGGCATCAAGCAGAGAATGGAGCTCCTGGGAAAAAAGTGCTGTACAAAAACCTATCACAAATAAAAATTTTATTTTCCCGCTCTCCTCATCGTTTTACCGTTTACCATTAAAAAAAGCAATTATAGGGAAGATCCACTTAAAACATATTAAAACAAAATACAGTCGGATTTTAATACGCCGGTTTTGTCTCTATTCTGGAGTCAACATATCCGACACCTACCGTAAAATGGTAGAGACTCTGGTAGAGATTGTTTTTGAGACCCAGCACATTGACATTCATCAGATCATCCAAAAAGCAGCCGATGCCTGTGCCGGAGAGTCCGAGTGATGTGGCTTCAAGATAGAGCTGCTGTCCTATCATGCCGCACTCCCAGTAGAGTTCTTTGTATCTGTGGGCATTAAAGGCAAGCAGTTCTTCGGAGTATCTGCATATCATCCCCAGAGAGAAAGCCCCGTCACTGGCTATATCCTGGTTGCAGCTTATGATTTTGGAAGCTTTGGTAAAATCAGCTGTTTCCAATAGATAGAGGTTTTCAAAGTCTGTTTTTTTCCAAAGAAATGTATCATGAAACTCTTTTTTGAAATGTTCTAAATCTTTTTGGTTTCTTACATGTAAGTAGAGTCCCTGGGCATACTCTTCTACCCGGTGAACAAATATTGCCAGGTGGGCGGCATTGGCTTTGCCGTCAAGTGAGCAGTCTACCGACTTTAGAAGTGTATGAAACTGTTTTTTGGAAATTTTGGATTTTTCTTTATCCATTACATGGACACTTCTTCTGCCCAGTACAACCTCTTTTGACTCACGGCTCGGCTCTCTTGCAACCTTGCATCTGTCTGTCTGTACCTGTGGAATCTGCATCACTGAAGTTGCTTTTTCAACTTCATCTATAATTGTCCACTCATATACTGAAGGATTGAGCTTGTTTGCTGTGCCTTCATATTTTTTTACAAGCGCGTCTGTCAGCGGTGCAACATCCAGGCCTGGGGAAATCTCTTCTTTGGAAACAATCAAAAGCATATCAGGCTTTTCCTCTTCAAAAAATCTGTTTTTTTGGTCAAGCCCGATGATTTTCGCTATTTGCGCATCACTGACACTCTCAACTCTTGTAATCTTCCAGCCAAGCATTTTTGCAGATACTGCAAGTGCCTGCCAGGCATGTCCCGCATCGAGTTGGACATAACGAAAGGCACGCTCTCCGTACTTCCATGCTTCACGCCAGGCAATGCTTGAAAGTGCAACGACAAAACTCTCTTTGGGGAGGGTGTCAAAAAAATCACTCTCAAACTCAGTCAGAATTTCCAAAGAATGGTTTTTTGGCGCATAATGGGCTACGGTGCTTTTTGTATTTTCCGATATCGGAGGCAATACAAGATAGGCCTCTGTGGGATGCAGGTTTCCGCTTGAGGCATTACACCGTACAGCCCAGGAACTGCCGCCGGAACTTTTCCATGCGGCAATGCCCATAGAAAACTGCAAGAGTTGAGACAGGGACTCTAACATCAGTGGTGCAGAGGGTAATTCCTCATCCAAAAGAGAATAGGGCGGCGTGGGATTGTCAAAACTCAATGCAAGTGCTATGCTCTTTGTCCCCTGATACATACGAAAAGGATCAGGCTGTGTCGCCCAGTCCATATAGCCTAAAGATTTTGCATATCTTTTTTGGGAGTGTTTGGTTGTTTCATGGTAGTGAAACAGTGTCTGGAGTTCTTTATTCATGCCCGGAGTGTAATATTTTTTGCTTAAAAGTTTCCAGCGTTTTAAAAATTAATTTTTTAAAGTAGCTTTTTTTAATGCAATCAATGAAGAGATGAAACTAATTGGCTGTTTTGCATTCGAGTATACGTGAGTTTTTAATGTCTGAGGCAATGCACGGTCTTTATATCAGCACATCAAGGACCTTGGCACTCATCGTTAAAGATATTTGAGTATGGAAACACCAAAAAAGACAACCCCCAAAAATAAAACAGAAGAGAAAAACACCAAAGCCGTCACAAGTTTGGGTTGACAATCATAGAGTGAAGCCAGGTTGACATTGGCAACGGCGAGCGGCATCAGCAGTTCTATAAATATAATGCCTTTTATCATCGGTGCCAAATCGATATTGTATAAAATGACAAAAGCGACAAGCGGCAGCAGGACAAATTTGAGTGACATAACCCAGCCAATGAGTTTTTTGTTGATTGAGCGTATTTTAATGTCATACATGTAGATGCCAAACAAAAACAGCTGCATGGTCATAGAAGCATAGGCACCCATCATCAGCATATTCATAACGGCATCTGAGGGTGTATAATGATTGACACTGAGTACAATGGCAATGATTGCTGCCCAGAGAATAGGGAGTTTGAAGATGTTTTTCAGGGATGTTTTGGCATCAAAATTCCCGCGCGAATAAAAATAAACCCCTACAGTATAGACAACAAAAACATTCACAAGGTTGACAACCGTTGTGTAGGGAATGGAAGCTTCCCCGAAAACAGCTATGTTTAAAGGGATGCCGAGATTGCCTGTGTTGCCTATGACGGAAGCAACCATGGCAATGGAGTACTCTTTTTTGTCTGCAAACAGTTTTGCGGCAAAAAGAGCAGACAACACAAGCACAAGCACAACAATGACAAGATAGACAGCAGGGGCATAGAGCAGGGTAATATCTACAGGATGCAGCAAAAGCCCCCAAAAAGTCAAAAAAACCTGGAGAAAATAGACATTTAACAGTGTAATGGTTCTTTCGTCTATCTGTTCTTTAAAGCTGCGTTTGGCGATGTATCCCATCACGATAAAAACATAAATACTGAGAATGGAAAAAATTATGGAACTCATCCTGCAATTATACACTTTTTGGCTAAGTTTAAATTTTTTTGTGTAAAATGCTGTTATGATAAATATAATTTTATGTGGCGGAAACGGTACAAGACTCTGGCCCATCAGTCGCACCCTGATGCCAAAACAGTTTGTAAAACTCTTTGATGACAAATCTCTCTTTCAACTGACACTGCAAAGAAACAAGACTACATGTAAAGAACAGTTTATTGTCTCAAACAGTGAACAGTATTTTTTGGCACTCGATCAGCTTGAAGAGCTGGACTGCATACAAAACAGATTTTTACTTGAACCTCTAGGCAGAAATACCGCACCGGCAATCGCACTGGCCTGTTTTGCGCTGGATGCACAGGAAGTAGTTCTTGTCTCTCCCTCTGATCATCTCATCAAAGATGAAAAAAGCTATCAAGAGGTACTTATGCAGGCAAAAGAGCTGGCACTTCAAGATACCCTGGTGACTTTTGGTATCCGACCGACATTTGCAGAAACAGGCTTTGGCTATATAGAAGCAAACGGTGAAAATGTTAAAGCATTTCATGAAAAACCGGATCTGCAAACAGCACAAAGTTATGTCAAAGCAGGAAACTTTTACTGGAACAGCGGTATGTTTTGTTTCAAGGCAGGTGTCTATCTTGAGGAGTTGCAAAAGTATGCCCCCGAGATTTATGCCGCCGCAAAAAAGGCTTTTGAGAATGCAAAAAATTCTGATTTTATACGTATTTCACAGGCAGATATGGAAGCAATCCCGCAAGAGAGCATAGACTATGCCGTGATGGAAAAAAGCGACAGGGTAAAGGTAGTTGCAGCAGACATAGGCTGGTCAGACCTTGGCAGTTTTGATGCCCTCTCTGAAGAGTTTGAAAAAGACAGCAACGGCAACAGTAAAAATGACAATCTCATTGCTATTAACTCAAAAGACAATTTCGTCTATGCCAATGAACGCCTGGTGGCACTTGCCGACATAGACAACCTTATAGTGGTTGATACACCCGATGCCCTGCTCATTACAAAAAAAGGCAATTCGCAAAAAATAAAAACCATAGTAAAAGAGCTCAAAGGAAGAGAAAGCAACCTGCATCACATTCATCTCACGGCACACCGCCCGTGGGGAACCTATACTGTTTTGGAAGAAGACAAAAAGTATAAAACAAAACGCATCATCGTCAAACCGGGCAAACGCTTGAGTCTGCAAAAACATTTTCACCGCAGTGAACACTGGATAGTAGTCGAAGGTATGGCACTTGTCACCATAGGAGACAAAGAGGTTTTACTCAAACCAAACGAATCCACCTACATTCCTATGGGAGAATTGCACCGCCTGGAAAACCCGGGAAAAGTAGATGTGATTCTTATCGAGGTACAGGTCGGAGAATATCTCGGAGAAGATGACATTGTCAGAGTTGAAGATGACTACAAAAGGATTTAGGTGTCACATATAAAAAATTTATGGAAATACAGACATTATATACTTACCTCGATAAAATCAGAATTCGTTACAAAATTTATTAGAAGCAAACTGGGCGGTTTATGGATTGTTTTAAATCCTTTGGCCCAGGTTGCGATTTATGCTTTGGTGCTTTCTGCGGTACTTGCGGCAAAACTGCCGGGTATAGACAGTAAATATGCCTATGCCATATATCTTATGGCAGGTATTTTAGGATGGAACCTTTTTTTTGAAATTATTACAAGAATGACAAATGTTTTTGTTGAAAATGCAAATTTACTTAAAAAAATGGCTTTTCCAAAAATGACTTTGCCCTTGATTATTATCGGAAGTGCCATCATAAACAATATTTTACTGTTTTTTTCGATTCTGCTTGTTTTTGGTTTACTTGGGCATACTATTTCTACAGCAGTTATTTGGATTATACCGCTCACATTGATAACAGTTTTTCTTGGCGCTTCTATGGGCTTGTTTTTGGGTATAGTAAATGTTTTTATTCGCGATACCCAACAGATAGTACCGATTATTTTACAGTTTTGGTTTTGGTTGACACCTATTGTCTACTCTTGGAGTATCATTCCTCAAAAATATCTTTATTTGGTAATGCTTAATCCTCTAAGTGGTATTATACAAGGCTATCAAAATATTTTAGTCTATAACAAACAACCTGAACTTTCAGTTTTGTTCTATCCATTGGTTTTAGGTACTTTTATTGCCATGCTTTCATTGTATATGTATGCACGGGCAAATGAAGAAATGGCGGATGTGTTATGAATGATGTTATTTTAGAAGTTCATAATGTAACGAAAGTATATAAAATGTATGCAAGTCCCTGGCAGCAAATTGCAAGATGGTTTGGCTACACCCCAAACAGTATGCATCTCTCTACCATTTTGCAAGATATCTCTTTTTCTGCCAAGAGAGGAGAAACCATAGGTATCGTCGGCCATAACGGCGCAGGCAAAAGCACACTGCTCAAAATCATAGCAGGGACATTGAAATTAACCTCAGGAAGAATTGTCAAGCAAGGCTCGGTTGTTGCTATACTTGAACTTGGTATGGGTTTTCACCCGGATTTGACAGGACGCCAAAATGTTTACCATACGGCAGGACTGATGGGATTTTCAAAAAAAGAGATTGACAATGTGATGGATGATATAGAAGCATTTGCCGAAATAGGCGAAGCTTTTGACGAGCCGGTACGTATTTACAGCAGTGGTATGCAGGTACGTGTTGCGTTTGCTATAGCCACAGCATATCGTCCGGATATTTTAATCGTAGATGAAGCGCTCTCTGTAGGTGATGCCTATTTTCAGCATAAAAGTTTTGCAAAAATCAAAACTTTTCAAGAAGAAGGTACGACAATGCTCCTTGTTTCTCACGATAAAAATGCCATAGTTTCCATCTGTGACAGAGCCATACTTTTTGAAAAAGGCAAAATTGTTCAGGACGGCGATGCAGAATCGGTCATGGATCTATACAATGCTCTTATTGCAAAACAGGAAGATACAAAACTCAAACAGGTACTTTTAAAAAATGGAAAAAAGCAGACTGTCTCAGGAAACGGACTTGCACATGTGGCTTCCATAGAGCTGTTTGATGCCCAAAACAACCCTACCGATACCGTTGCAGTAGGTGATCAGGTTACTTTGAAAATCAAAGTAGATGTACATAAAGATTTGCCTTCCCTTGTTTTGGGGTACTCTATAAAGGACCGGCTTGGTCAGGTAGTATTTGGTACAAACACCTGGCATACCAAACAGGTGATATATGATCCAAAACAAGGAACTCATTTTGAGTTTGACATAAGTTTTGAGGTTATTTTCGGAGTAGGCAACTACTCAGTACAGGTGGCTCTTGTAGAAAATGATACTCATCTGCAAAATAATTACGAATGGATAGATTTAGCACTGATATTTGAAGTAATCAATGTCAGGCAACAGTTTTTTGTAGGTATGGTGTGGAGTCAACCAAAAATAAGGATAAAAAATATATGAGCTTTGTAAGTTACAGTCAAAACCTCGAAGATGTAATGCTTCACAGAGCATTACAAAATGTAAAAGAGGGCTTTTACATTGATGTCGGCGCCAATGATCCATTGCATGACTCTGTCACGAAAGCGTTTTATGATGCAGGCTGGCAGGGTATCAATGTAGAACCGGAAAAAAAATTCTTCCAACGATTACAGGAAAAAAGAGTACGCGATATCAATCTTAATTATGCAGTTAGTGCCAAGATGGATGAAATTACATTTTTTGTCAGTGATGTCAGAGGACGTTCAACAACAAATCCCGACATTGCGCATGCAAAAAATGACAATACTTTTTCGCAAAAACCTGTAACCGTTAAAACTGTCACAATTGACGATTTAGTACAACAGTATGCACCTAAAACAATCCATTTTTTAAAAATAGATGTAGAAGGTGCTGAAGAAGATGTATTGCAAAGTGTTTCTTTTGAAAAAGTACGCCCATGGATACTGCTTGTGGAAGCAACATTGCCGGGAACCAATGAAGATATATCGTCGAAATGGGAACATCTCATCATACAGCACAACTATACACAGGTCTATTTTGATGGCATAAACAAATACTATCTTGCGAATGAAAAAAAAGAACTTGCAAAACATTTTTCTTCTCCGCCGAATATTTTAGATGACTATATTCAGTATGAACATAAAAGAGCATTGCAAAGAGCTGAATATTTCTCTTTAAAACTGCAAAATGAAAGAGAAGCATGGGAAAAAACACATAACAATCTTTTACAGGAGATTAATGAGCTTAAAATACGTGAAGCAGAACTCTTAAACAGTAAATCATGGAAGATTACAAAACCTTTGCGAACTTTCTTTTCTTATTTTAAAAAAACATCTCCTGCTTTAATACAGCAGACAACACAGACACAAAAAGAAGAGAAGAAAACACAAAATGTGTATCCGAAAAACTTTGAACAGCTTAATGCAGACGCACAAAACATATACAAGGAATTATCTTGCGAATCGTCATAGATGTACAGGGCATACAGAGTGCCAGTAAACACCGTGGTATTGGAAGATACTCTCATTTGTTTGTGACAAATATCCTTCAGCTTTTTCAAGAAGAAAAAGAAGCAGATATATGGCTCGTATGTAATGAAAACCTGCTTACATATGAGGAAAATTTTATAGAAGAGTTTACACACTATATTGATAAAAGCCGTATTGTAAAATTTAAGACGCCTGTTGCTACAAATGAGAGTAACCCTGAGAATTTACACAGAACGACGAGAGCAAAAATTATACGTGAATATTTTTTAGCCTCCCTCTCCCCCGACCTTGTACTTGTGACAAGTCTTTTTGAAGGTTACCATGATGATGCAGTCGTTTCTATAAACGAATATGTAGGGCATATACCCACTGCAGTGATTTTATATGACCTGATACCTTTGGTGCATCAAGAAACATACTTGAAAACAGCCGTGCAAAAAGATTTTTATGAGAGAAAAATTGCCTCTTTGAAAAAAGCAGATTTGTATTTAAGCATATCAGAGCATTCAAAACAAGAAGCTGAAAAAATGCTGCATATTCAGGTAGATAAAATTGTGACAATACATACAGCAATAGACAGTACTTTTAAGCCTGTAGAAATGCTTGAGGAAGAAGAAGAAAATTTTTTCACACATTACGGACTGCAAAAAGATTTTATTTTTTATGCACCGGGCGGTTTTGATGCAAGAAAAAACTTTAAACATCTTATAGAAGCATATGCAGCTCTGCCTCAAGAGTTACGAACTAAGCACCAGCTTGTCATTGCAAGTAAATTGACCAAAGAAGCAAAAGCAAACCTGTCGGCACTTGCAAAAGAAAATACATTAAGTGCTACAGAGTTTAGACTTTTAGGTTATGTCAGTGATGCTGACTTAAAAACACTTTACACTCTGTGCAAAGTTTTTGTATTTCCCTCTTACCATGAAGGTTTTGGACTGCCCATACTTGAAGCTATCTCCTGCGGTGCTGCCGTTATATGCTCAAACACCACAGGCATACCTGAAGTTATAAACAACAAAGAGGCACTGTTTGATCCTTCTGATGTTGAGGCTATAAAAAACAAACTGCAAGAGGCATTGACATCACAGGCATTTTTACTTGATTTAAAAAGATCAGCCGTTTACCAGGCAAAAAGATTTTCTCCAAAAACAGTTGCCCAAAAAGCAAAAGAGGCACTGCTTGCGTTGGCAAAAAAAACACAGACAACAAATGCGTTACATGTAAACAGCGAAAATTTACTTCAAAGACTGCAAAAGTTTACGTTACAATGCACACAACAAGAACGACTGCAACTTGCATATGCAATGTCTCTCAACCAAAGAGTACATGCCAAACCCCAACTACTCGTAGATATCTCAAAACTGGCAAAGGTGGATGCCAAGTCTGGTATACAAAGAGTAGTGCGCAGTATTCTTGCCACTTGGATGAACATGTCACAAAACTGTTTTGAGATACAGCCCATTTATTTTGACAAAAATTGTTACAGATATGCAAACAGCTTTAAAACAAAGTATTTTGACATAATGTCAAAGAGTTCTGATACCCCGATAATTGTCAATACTCAGGATGTCTATATATCACTTGACCTTAATGCGGACATTATTGATGAAACAAATATCTGGCATGAGTATTTTAAAAAAATCGGTATGCAACTGCACTTTATAGTCTATGACATTCTTCCTGTGACAAATCCTCAGTGGTGGCCGAAGGGAACTTCGGATGTTTTTGCCAACTGGCTACAGACCATAAGTAAAACCGCTACTTCTTTGATAACCATCTCTCAGACTGTAGAAAAGGAACTGAAAAATTGGCTCATGGAGCATACCGCACAGCCCTATCCAAAAACAGCCTGGTTTCATCTGGGAGCAGATATAGACAAGAGTCTGCCAAGCAAAGGTCTGCCTGACAATGCCAAAGAGACATTGCAAAAGCTTGCAAAGTACCCGTCTTTTTTAATGGTAGGAACCATAGAACCAAGAAAAGGACACATGCAAACCATCAAAGCCTTTGAAATACTTTGGAAAGCAGGAGAAAAGCTCAATCTTGTGATAGTAGGTAAAAAAGGCTGGCTCGTAGAAGAACTTTATACATATATGATGGCACATCCCCAAAAAGAAAAACATCTTTTTATCTTAGAATCTATAAGTGATGAGTATCTCGATGAGGTATATAAAACAGCAATAGCAGTACTTATGCCAAGTGAGGCAGAGGGCTTTGGGCTTCCGCTTATAGAAGCTGCACAGAAAAATAAACCAGTTATAGCAAGAGATATCCCCGTGTTTAAAGAAATAGCCGGCAACAACATCAGCTATTTTCCCAATACCAAAGAACCTGCAGATATTGCAAAAACACTGCAAGACTGGATCAAGTACAAGCAACAAATGTTAAATAAAAATAATATTAAATTTTTAACATGGAAACAAAGTGCACAAAAATTATTAGAATTGCTATAAGAAGACTTGATTATAAATAAAAATATGCTATAATCATTGCAAGTATTTTTAAAATACTATCGATAGTTAGGGTAGTTTTATATCTTCTATAAGATAATGGATTTACCTTTTAAGTGGTGCACCTATTTTGAAAGGTTGTCTTCTAGTAGATAGATTTTAAAATTACAAAAAATTTAAAAAGATTCCTGAGGAGGAAATACATGGCATTAGATCCCATAGAAACTGCGAGAGTAGAAATAGCGAAAATTTATATAGCGGCTTTTGGTAGAGTCCCTGACGCAGGCGGGCTTGACAACTGGTATAACCAATATGCTGCTGGTTTGATGACATATGATGAAATCGCTCAAGATTTCACAAATCAACCTGAATATCAGGCAACGTATCCGGCTATTATGACAAACAGTGAGTATATTACAGCTATATACAACAATGTATTTGGAAGAGCTCCAGATGCAGGTGGACTGCAAAACTGGGTAAACCAGCTTGATGCAGGCGTACTTGACAGAGGTAACATTATGTACTCAATGTTACAAAGTGCAGCAGAACCGGGCAATGATGACGGTGTTCGTTTAGAAAATATGGCTACTTTTGGTATTCAGACTATTTTAGACAAAGTACCTACAGATGTTGCTACTGCAGAGTTGGCAAACATTACGGCTGACCCTGCAACTGTTACGGCTGCTGAAGCTGCAGTTGCTACTGCAGTAAACCCTGGTGAAACGGTTGCTTTAACAACAGGTGTAGATACACTTACAGGAACTGAAAAGAATGACACATTTAATGCCATCTTAGACGGTACAAACTCAACACTGACAGCACTTGACACTATAGACGGTGCAGGCGGAACAGATACTTTAAATATAAATGAAGTAATAGCTGCACCTTTACCAACTGTAACAGTTTCAAATGTAGAAACTATTAACCTCCGTTCAGCAGGTGCTGCAACGATTAATACTTCAACAGGTTTTACTGGTCTTGAAACATTGAATGTAACACAAGGTACTGCTACAACTATTGATGCAGCTACAACAACAGATGTTAATGTTTCTGGGATTACAGGAGCTATTGATGTTGATGGTGGTAAGACTGTAGTTGTGAATGATGCGACTGCTGCGCAGACTATTACTATTGGTGCAATTACTGTTCCTGCAGGAACTATTACTATCACCGATACAGATAATACTGGAGCAAATACTATTGATGTTGATGGTGGTACAGATGTTACTATTACAACTACAGCTGACAAGGCAACTAGTGCTGCTATTAATGTAGGTCAAGGTGGTGCTGCGACAGATTTACCAACTGGTGCTGTTGTTGTTACTCAAAACACAACTTCAGATGGTACAGCTGCAACTGCTGGTAATGTTACTGTAACTGGTGGTTCAACAATCGACATTACTGCAAATATGACAAATACAGCAACCACAGGAAAGGGTGCTGATATTACTGCTGGTATATATACTGCTATTGCAGGTGATGCTACAACAGAAGTAACTATTACTCAAAATGCAACTGCTACTGATCTTGCAGCTGTAACTACTGGTAATGTAACAGAAACTGCCGCTATTACATTTGGTGCACTTGCTGCAGGTGAAGCTGCATTAGTGGGTGTTACTGGTGGAGCTACATGTGGTACAGATTTAACTTTTATAGCAACAAAGGCTCTAACAGGTGCTGAAGTTGCTGCTGCATTTGCTGAGCTAACTGCTACTGATACACAAGCCGCTGGTGGTATAACTGCTAACGGTTACTTTACAGGTACTTTGGATGCAGGTTGGACATCAAGCGCTGTATCAGGCTCAACAGTAACATTTACTTCAACAACGGCAGATACTGATGTTCCCAATTTAGAAGTTTATACTGATGCAGATGGTGCTGGTGCTGCTGATAATGGTGCTGCTGATGATGCAACATTTGCTGCGGTAACAACAGCTGGTGCTGCTGGTACAACAGTTGTTGCTCAAAATATTTCAACTGATTACGGAGTAGTAGTAGTTGATGATAACGCAACTGCTTCTATCACGACTATTACATTAGATGGATATGATACTGCGACACTTGGACTTGGTGCTGGTGGTAGCTTAGATGCTTTAACTACACTAAACTTATCTAATAGTACAGGTGCAAATGCCTTAACAAGTACTTCTACAACTTTAACAGCAAATTTAGATGGTATTACTGGAGCAACTAATCTTGGTGGTAACGTAGCAACTTTGACAGTTAATACTTCTGGTACAGCGACTTCAACAGCATTAACAGCTGGTGGATTAAAATACTTAACTGTAAATGCTGGTGCTAACTTAACTGTAACCCCTACATCTATTGCTGCATTAGAGACACTTACTGTAACAGGTGCTGGAAATGTAGCGATGGGTGATATATCTGCTGCAACAACGACAATTACTGCAGGAAGTGCTACAGGTGCAATCTCGGCAACAGTTGATGGTACTAAAGCTACTGTAACAACTGGTTCTGGTAATGATAGCATTACAGTTGACACTGCTACTCAAACTAAAGATATTGACTTAGGTGACGGGGATGATACATTAACATACTCTACTGCCACAATGGGTGTTCCAACTGGTACTACTGATGGTGGAGCAGGTACTGATACAATTGCGATGACCTCTTCTTCGGCTCAATCATTAGACGCAAACACTAACTTTGCATCAGCAATTACTAGTTTTGAAAGATTGACTATTGTTGATAGAATTGATGTTACAGGTGGTGTAACTATTGATACTAAAAACCTTGGTTTTGCTGATTATGTATCTTTAGCTGGTGGTACGGATGATAGCACTGATGACTCAGGTGGTGCAGATGATGGTGATACTTTGACATTAAGTAATATGGCTGCAAATGCAACTGTTGTATTAAGTAATACGCAAACCGTTTCAACTGGTGATGCAAATGATACAGTAGCTGTCGTTGCTACTTTAGAAGATGCTACTGGTTCATCAGATGTTTTCAATGTTATTGTAGATGTTGAAGATGCTACAACAAATGTTGGTACATTAACTGTTAATGATGTTGAAACTATCAATATAACTGCAAAAGGTCTATTTGCTGATACTGATAACAATGGTATTGATGATACTCCTGATGTCGGTACACTTGATTTAAATGCAGATAGTGTAACTACACTAAATATTGATGGTTCTGCTGATTTAACATTAAGTGGAGGAATGGGTAATTTAACAACTATAAATGCTTCCGCAATGACTGGTGCATTAACAGTTAGTTTCTCACTTGCAAGCATGACAGTTACTGGTGGAGCTGGTGATGATGTTATTGGTATTGCAGCGACTGCTGATAGTGCAACTGTAAACGGAGGTGCTGGTGCAGATACATTTAATGTTGATGCTGGTGCTGACTTAGTTGTATTGACTGGCGGAGCTGGTGCAGATACATTTAGCTTTGCTGGTGGAAGTACAAACAAAAGTAACTACGCAGTAATTCAAGGTGTAGATAGTGGTGACACTATTAGTATAGGTGTAGCTGATGCCTTTTCAGCTACTCAAATTACTTTGGCACAAGGTGCAACTGAATCAACGCAGGCATATCTTGATCAAGCAGTGACTAATTTAGCTCTTAATGAGATGGGTTGGTTCCAATATAATGGAAATACTTTTATTGTAGCCGATCTTGGTTCGGACAGTAGTAACTCATTTGTTGATGGTACAGATGCAGTTGTTATGATTACAGGTCTTGTTGACCTTGGTACTGATGCATCATTCAATACTGCTGGTACATTAGAAATAGCATAATTTTTCTAACGACCACACATTAAAACTTCCTCCTCCCCTCTTGGGGATGAGAAGTTTTTTTCAAACTAACCTTTCTCCCACAGAATAAGCATTATGTTACTCCAATCATTTTTTATCTTTTTTATTGTATAATAATCTTATGACATTACAGGAACGGAAAGATAAAGTTGATATTATTGCTAAACTAATTGATTCTCTTTATAAAAAATTGATTATATTATTAGCAATTGATGGAGCGTTTGGTACATATGCGCTAAAATATATAGCAGATTCAAATATGGTTGGATATGTATTTGCTGTTATTTTTATATTTGTATCAATAGCAATTTTTGTAACTTATATAAAAATGAATTTATCAACTAAAAAACTTGAAAGGATATCTGATGAATGAAATAGGAATCTTAATAATACCACTAGGTTTTATATTTGCTGCTATTATAGGTTTTTTAGCTGTTAAAAAGCATTGGAAAATTGCAGACTGGGTTTAATAAAAAAAAGGTGCCAGGCACCATTTTGCCATTTTGTGCATTTTCTTAAACTAACCTTTCTACAAGAATAAGCATTATGTTACTCCAATCATTTTTTATCCTTTTTATTGTATAATTATCTTATGGAAAAAATAAAATTAAAAATTGAAATTTTAAAATATAAGATTACTTTATTTACAACTACATTAGGAGCAGGTATATTTTTATTGATAAATAAAGAAAATATACTTAAATCCATTGATGAAATTATTTTTTATTCTGTATTATGGTTTTTATTGGTATATGGCATTGTTGGTTTTGTTAACAACTTATTTAAATTAAATCAAGAGGAGAAAAAGATATGAATAATTATGAAATATTTATAGGGATTAGCATGTTATTAGGTGTTATATATGTAATATGGTCTAATAAAAAAGGAATTGATCATACATTTATGTAACAGACAAAACAAAACAAAAAGGGTGTCAGGCACCATTTTGCCATTTTGTGCATTTTCTTAAACTAACCTTTCTACAAGAATAAGCATTATGTTACTCCAATCATTTTTTATCTTTTTTATTGTATAATTGTTTATGGCTAAAATAGATAAACCAAAAGAAAAGCTTGGTGAGACATTTATGATGCTTGCAACTTATTATTAGTATTATTTCATTTCAATACTTATATGCAAAAAGATAATTACAGTATTGGTGTTGTTTTATTATCAGTTTATGGTATAGTAAATTTGTATTTAATTGGTTATTTACTTATCAAAAAAGCTAATGAGGAATGAATTATGGAACTAGCAATAGCAGTTATAGGAACTATAGCTTTGGCTGTAGGCTTAAAACTTATATCTAAACCGCATAAACCAAGTCACTAAAAAAAGGTGCAGGCACCATTTTGTTAAACTTCTTTTCTGTGAGCAATTCTAATGAGAGTAATCACGAGTTCGAAAATTAGTTTTTGATTTTGTGTATCAATTTTTGCTAGTTCTTTAAAAGTAGCTCCTGAAACAATAACTTTGAACATTAATTAAGTCCAAGTCTTTGTGCAAGCTCTTCCAGAGAGTAAACTTCAGTTTTTCCAGCTTTAAGCTCATCAGTTCGTGTATCAGAAATCATCTCGTCAAGTGTGTCAAAATAAGTGCTTACAGCTTTCTCAATGATATATGTACGAGAACGCTCAAGTTCTTGAGCATAAGAATCCAAATCTGCTAATAATGTTTCATCCATTCTTATATTTATAGCTTTTTTCATAATGTATCTTTTTGTATCTACATAATACTACAAATATTTATAAAATTCAAGTGAACTCACTGAACAAAAATTTGCATTATAAGATTTATTATGATAAAATTCTTACAAGGCCTAACAAGCGTAAATTAAATATCATTCCATTCGGAGGAAAAACCATGGCACTAGATCCAATAGAGACAGCAAAAGCAGAGATAACAAAAATATATATAGCGGCTTTTCATAGAGTACCAGATGAGGCTGGTTTACAAAACTGGTTGAATCAATACACAGCTGGGCTGATGACATATGACCAGATAGCGGAGAACTTCACAAGCCAGCCTGAGTATTTGGCAAAATATCCGGAAACTATGACAAATGAAGAATATGTAACTGAAATATATAATAATTTATTTGGAAGAGCACCAGATCCTGAAGGCTTAGTAAATTGGACAAATCAACTTAATGCAAATGTCTTCGATAAAGGGACGATAATGTATGCTATGCTTGAGACTGCAGCATCACAACCAAATAATGTTGACAGTATTCGACTTGAAAACATGGCTACTTTTTCACTTAATGTTCTTGCTTCTGGTGTTTCTCCGGTAGAGGCAACAGCACAATTAGATACCATTACAGCTGATCCGACTACAATTACAGCAGCTGAAGATGCTGTAATTACACCAACACAAACAACTCAAACTGTAACAACCACAATAGAAACAGCAGTCCCTACACCGGACACAACACCACCGACAATGGCATCGGCAACCGTCAACAGTGATGGTGATATAGTAATCACGTATAATGAAAATGTAGGAGGCTCTCTAGCAGAAGCGAGTGATTTTGTTGTTACTGTTGATGGGGCTACCGATGCAGTCCTAAATGCAAGTGTAGATCGTTATATCGTAACACTTACCATGGCAACAAAAATTTCAGGTGCTTCCACAGTGAACAGTATTGTTTATACTGCTGCAAATGGTACACCAAACTCCATTCAGGATGTAGCTTCAAATGCAGCAGCTACACAAACTTTAACAACTATTACAAATTACTCATCTTATTTAACTGCAGCAGAAGCCCAAGCAGCTTACGATTTTGACAATGGAGCTACCTACCTTGTCGCCGATACGGCAGCAAATCTTGCCAATCCTGCTGTTATATCTGCAGCAGCACTCGGACAAGCTACAGATATAGGAGTAACAGATACAGGAACAGTTACCGCTGCAGATCTTAATACAATAGATAATGCAACAACAGCTACCATTAGTGCAAATAGCGTGACTGGTGTGACTGGTACTTCAACTGAGGTAATTACGCTTCTTAATTCTATCATTACTCTAAATGGTAGTGAAGCTATTACACTTACAGATGCTGCTAATTCAACAATATTGGCTGCAGATTTATCAGCCATAGATGCTGCTACTGGGGCGGTAACAATTACAAATTCAGTAATTATTGACGGAACTGCAGACGGTGCAAGCACAGCAGACTTCATAGATGTCAGTGGAATTACATTTACATCAGGAAGTGTAACTATTAACGGTAACGATGGGAATGACAGTATTATAGGCGGAAGTGAAGCTGATATCATTGACGGTGGTACAGGGAATGACATCATTCGTGGTGGTGCTGGAGTTGACACTATAACTGGTGGTGCAGATAATGATACTCTTGTTGTACTTGGTGCTATAGCTTCGGGTGACTATACAGCAGCTGATGTAACAACAGGAACAGGTGCTTATGCACTTGGACTTACAGATACAATAGTAGCAGGTGTAGCGACAAGTGATTCTGGAGTTGACGGGACTGGTGAAACGTATGACGGTGGAGCAGGCACAGATAGCATAGAAATTTGGGGTGCAGCGGATTTAACATATGCTACGATTAGCAATATCAATGCAATCAATACACACTCAGACCTGACCATTTCAGCAACACAATTACAAACACTTTTCACTCAAAATAGCAGTGCAACGGATTTAAACTTACTTGACCCTAATTCAACTGTAAATATAATAGGATTGACATCGGCTATGGGAATGTCGTTATTAGATCAGTTTCAAGCAGGTATTGACCCTACTGATCCGGCATTATTAGCAGGTGCACCGACTATAGCTTTTAACATGTACACATATGATCCGAATAACGCTGTTTCTTATACAATCAAGCCTAATGATATGTATGATATTAGTAGTATCACAACAGACACCTTAACAGATGCAGCAGGAGAAAACTCTGTAATGACTGCTGATGGAACAACACTAATAACTGTTAATGCAGATGATGGTGATGATATCGTAATTATAGGGGCAATGAGCTCTACTGTAACAGTTGATGGAGGCACAGGAACTGACATCTTGCTCTTTACAGATTCAAATGGCGCAACAGATAACTTAGATGCTGTCACAAATGTTGAAATAATATCACTTGGAGATGCAACAACTGCAATAACGACTGTTGATACACTTGTAGCAAACGGAGCTTCTTTAATCCTTGATGCTTCTAATCTAACTGCCGGACAAACCTTAACTTTTGACGGCTCTGCCGAACTAGATGGTACTTTCACTATAGAAGGCGGTGCTGATGCAGACACTATAACAGGCGGTGCATTAAATGATACTATAACTGGTGGTGCAGGGAATGACACTTTTAATATAAATGCGGGAACTGATACTATAACAGATTTAAGTGCTTCTGATAATTTAGTTATTGCTTCAGGAGCTACAGCAAATGCAAATGTAAGCGCAAATTGGACAGCTACAACTGCAACTCAAAACCTTGGTGGTGCTGCTGTTAATGCCAACCTAGCTGTGGCTGACACTGTAACAACGGTTGATTTATCTGCTGCAACAGTAACTACTGCATCAACGGATGGATTTAGAATAAGTGCAACAAATGACACAGCTGCTGTTACAATTACAGGTTCTACCGGTGATGATACTATTATTGCCGATAATGCCGATACAACAAATGGTGCTACTATCACAGGTGGTGCAGGTAATGATACTATCACGCTTGGTGCTGGTGTAGATACGGTCAATGTAGATGCAGGTATAGATAGCATCAATGGGATAGCTGGTAATGATGTTTTAACTATTGCTTCAGGAGCTACAGCAAATGCAAATGTAAGCGCAAATTGGACAGCTACAACTGCAACTCAAAACCTTGGTGGTGCTGCTGTTAATGCCAACCTAGCTGTGGCTGACACTGTAACAACGGTTGATTTATCTGCTGCAACAGTAACTACTGCATCAACGGATGGATTTAGAATAAGTGCAACAAATGACACAGCTGCTGTTACAATTACAGGTTCTACCGGTGATGATACTATTATTGCCGATAATGCCGATACAACAAATGGTGCTACTATCACAGGTGGTGCAGGTAATGATACTATCACGCTTGGTGCTGGTGCGGATACGATCCAAATCGCATTTGGTGGTGAAGGTACAGATGTTATAAATAGCTTTACAGTAGCAGAAGATATCATAGACTTTACAGGTACCACTGATGTAGTAAATGTAACTAATTCAGGAACACTGCAAGCGGTTATATCCAATAATGATGGTACTGATGATGCTATTACTGCAAATAGTGGATTAGTAATAATTAATAATGGAGATGCTGGTACAGGTAATGCTACTTCTCTTTCTACTGCGGATGTCGCTACTTATTTAGCAGCTATAGATGTGGATGCTGCGGAAGATCATGTTGATTATGAGAATACTAACTCAGTAATTTATCTAGCTGTTTCAGATGGAACAGATACAGCTATATTTAAAGCTGATGCAAGTGGAAATAGTGATATTGTTATTGATGCAGCTGAGCTTACATTGATAGCTACACTTACAGGTATAGCGGATGCAGGTACATTGACTGCAGCAGACTTCGTTGACTTTGTTTAATAACATTTAACCCTTTCGTAAGCCTGCATCTGCAGACTTACGCACACGTAAAAGTCCTCTAATATTAGGCACTGACTAACTAGAACAGAAATTGCTTAAAAAGATAAAATTCATAAAGAAGGATTTTATCATGGCAGTAAAAGAGAGTGAAAGAAAATACAGACCATATAAACGATTAACACAAGAGCAGATAGAACTTATATATAAACTCTTTGAAGAGAAGATGGAACAAAGTGATGTGTCAACCCTATTTCATACTTATCCATAAAGATTCTAAGCTGCTGTTTCAACTTGTAACATCATTTTTTCTTCAAACTCAACAGGTGATAAATTACCATTTGCAGAGTGCATTCTTTGTCGGTTATAATAAACTTCGATATACTCGAATATAGCTTGATTAGCCTGAGCTTTTGTCTCAAAAATCTCATGGTAAATGAGTTCAGTTTTGAGTGTATGAAAAAAGCTCTCTGCCACCGCGTTATCCCAACAGTTCCCTTTGCGTGACATACTTTGAACGATTCCATGCTGTTGTAATAAATCCTTGTGAGTATATGAAGCGTCTTGACTGCCTCTGTTGGTACCCCAAGGGCATTTGTCACTTCGTTCGGGCATATGCCAGATCAAACCTTTTTGAGGCTTTCTTGCAATAAGTGCCATATTTAAAGCGTCATTCACAAGTGATACTTTCATTGTATCATCCATCGACCAGCCAACGATGCGACGGGAGTATAAATCTATGACAGTAGCTAAATAGAGCCATCCTTCATTTGTTGGAATATAAGTTATATCTCCAACATATTTCTCATCAGGATAAGAAGCATAAAAGTCTCTGTTTAAAATATTCGGTGCAACTGGTAGATTATGATTGGAGTTTGTTGTATTGATTCTATAGCGTTTTTTCGTCTTTGCAACAAGTCCCAGCTCACACATTATACGCCCTATGCGACGACGAGAAACAACAAAGCCATACCTTTGCACTAGCTTATCCTTAATACGCCGTGTACCGTAATTTTCTCTACCCTGCATGAAGATAATTTCAATGAGTTCATTAAGTTTTTTATCTATCTGTTGCATCTGGCATCCTTGCTTTATCCAGTGGTAATAACTTGCTTTATCGACTTGAAGTATCCTACACATCACTGCTTGACTCTACTGTTCAAGAGAGTAATTTAACATTTCCTACAGATGGAAAACTTGCCCTTAAAATAATAATTCACCTTTTAAAGATTGCAAATAAAGAGAATATCAAACTCAGAAGAAGCTACGTAAAAGAACTGAAACAACTTCGTATGCAACTTCGCTTCTATCGTCATCCTCGTAAGATAAAAACAGCTCTTGGTGCAATGAAGCGTATACGAGCAATAGCAAAAATAATTATGAGAGATATCCAGAGGAAGATGGATGAAGATACCCTTAAAAACTATCACTCTAAATTTGAGTTTTATCTCAAAGTATTAGCACAAGAGAGAAATGATAAAAATAAAGTTTACTCTCTTCATGAAGTAGATGCCTATGCTATCAATAAAGGTAAAGATCATAAAGGGTATGAGTTTGGTACGAAAGCTTCTATCGCTACTACTAAAGAGAGTGCAATTATTGTAGGTGTTGCTGCACATAAAGAGAATATTCATGATTCAAAAACAGTATCTGATGTTTTAGATAGTGTCCATAAGAGCAGAGAAACAGCAGTAGCAGAAGGAATATGTGATAGAGGTTATGTTGGAGTTAAACAAGTAAGCAACCATTATGAGTCACTCTATGTCACTTTTTACCTAATGCTTGTCTATTTGCAATATCACCAAAAAACTTTTATCATAACTCAGTTTTTAAAAGCGATAGAGATGATACCTATACCTTATGAGACTATAATCTCTATCCCCTCAAAAGTAAGAAAAAAAGATACACCTCAAGAGTTAGAAATAAAACGACAAAAGTTTAGAAGAAGAGCTGCCATAGAACCTGTTATAGGGCATCTCAAATCAGACCATAGAATGGCAAGAAACTTTTTAAAAGGTTTCAAAGGTGATGAGATAAATCTTCTATTGGCTGCGAGTGCCTTTAATCTTAAAAAGTGGATGAGACTCTACTTTTTTGCACTTTATATTGGAAATTATTCCTTTGCAATTACAATTTTTAGCAAGATTAGGAAACTTCAATTTTTACAAGATAAAATAATCTTAATATTTTATTTACGAGTGATTAAAAAATGCTGATTTAGAAATACTGGAGTTTGTTGAGGCTTGGTTTTTCAGGAATGACTATATATAGTACAGATTTTGTGACTGCAGATATATTTACATGTAAAAAGCATTGGAAAATAGTAGATTATTTTTAAAAAGGTACCAGGCACCATTTTGTTGAGGCACCATTTTGTGCATCTTGCAATTTTATGCTGCATAATGCGAAATATGTGTTAAATTATCTTTCTCTTTTTCATATGTTTTATACAAATCATAAGCATTTTGAAGATTCATCCAAAACTGAGGAGTGGTTCCAAAATACTCTGCAAGTTTTAATGCCATTAAAGATGTAATACCACGTTTTTCATTGTAAAGTTCACTTAATGTTTTAATGCCGACATGAAGGTCTTTTGAGAGTTTTGCCTGTGTTAAATTCATAGGAATTGCAAACTCTTCTTTTAAAATAACTCTAGGGTGTGTACTTGGTCTTATTGCTTTCATCATTTCTCCTTTATTTGTGATAGTCTTCTATATAAACATCATAAGCATTTGAGTTCTCAAAACGGAATATTACTCGAAATTGCTCGTTAATTCTGATGTTACAAAAACCTTTTAAATTCCCTTGTAAATGCTCAAATCTATTTGAAGGCGGTATCCGTAAATCATTCTCAATAAAAGCAGCATGAAGCATATCAAGTTTTCTTTTGCCAATATTGTTTACAGCTAAGAGAGATAAAAATAATATCTCTCCTAGATGTGTATATCCAACCTTATTCTTCCTATAATCTGGTAATTGTCTAAATTCTTCTAGTAATGCTTGCATTTTTATCTCCTGCTGTTTGCAGAAGATAAGCAAAATTTGATCCACTTTCTTTAAATGGTGGTTAAACTTGAATTACCGTGCTCTTATGTTAAGTAAACCGCATTTTTATCCTTTTTATTGTATAATTGTTTATGACATTACAGGAAAGGAAAGATAAAAAAATATTTATTCTTATGACAGTAAATGGAGCCATCGGTGGCTTTGGATTATCTGTATTTGAAAAAGAATTAGGGTAGGTTTATTATTACTAATTCCTTTTTTATTTTTATCATTTGGTATAGTGTTAGCTTATTTAAAATTAAATAGATTAGAAATACTAATAAAGGATTTAAGAGATGAGTAGTTTAGGAATATTGATATATAGTACAGGTTTTGTGACTGCAGCTATGATTGCTATATTTGCATATAAAAAGCATTGGAAAATAGTAGATTATTTTTAAAAAAAAGGTGTCAAGAAAATGGTGCCAAAGAAAATGGTGCCAGGCACCATTTTGTGTTTTCTTTTTGCATCCACCAAACAAACCTTTTTCCCTCAGAATAAGCATTATGTTACTCCAATCATTCTTTATCTTTTTTATTGTATAATAATCTTATGACATTACAGGCACGGAAAGATAAAGTTGATATTATTGCTAAACTAATTGATTCTCTTTACAAAAAATTAATTATATTATTAGCAATTGATGGAGCGTTTGGTACATATGCGCTAAAATATATAGCAGATTCAAATATGGTTGGATATGTATTTGCTGTTATTTTTATATTTGTATCAATAGCAATTTTTGTTACTTATATAAAAATGAATTTATCAACTAAAAAACTTGAAAGGATATCTGATGAATGAAATAGGAATCTTAATAATACCACTAGGTTTTATATTTGCTGCTATTATAGGTTTTTTAGCTGTTAAAAAGCATTGGAAAATTGCAGACTGGGTTTAAAAAAAGGTGCAAAAAAAGGTGCCAGGCACCATTTTCACCAAACCAACTTTTTTTCTTTCTTTCTTCGACAGAAGTCCTCTTATGTTAAGCAAACCGCATTCTTATCCTTTTTATTGTATATCGTTTATGGCTAAAATAGATAAAGCAAAAGAAAAGCTTGGTGAAATATTTATGACACTTGCCAACTTATTATTAGTATTATTTCTTTTCAATACTTATATGCAAAAAGATAATTACAGTATCGGTGTTGTTTTATTATCAGTTTATGGTATAGTAAATTTATATTTAATTGGTTATATACTTATCAAAAAAGCTAATGAGGAATGAATTATGGAACTAGCAATAGCAATAGCAGTTATAGGAACTATAGCTTTGGTTGTAGGTTTAAAACTTATATATAAGCCGCATAAACCAAGTCACTAAAAAAAGGGTGCCAAGCACCATTTTGTGCATTCCCTTTTTTTCTTTCTTTTTTCACAGAAAATCTTCTTATGTTAAGCAAACCGCATTTTTATCCTTTTTATTGTATAATCAACTATGTATGAATTACTAAAAAATATAGGATTAGGATTATTTGTTAATGGTACTTATGCAATTATGAATTCTGATATTAATTTACATACGATTTCAATTACTGCAGGTTCTATATTAATTATGGCAACAATGATACATTTTGAAAAAAGGAGTAAATAATGGATGGACAAACAATTATTTCAGTGGTTACTTTAGTCTTAGTTATTTTTTCAACTTATCTATTAATAAAAGAAAAATTACAACATCATTAAATAAAAAGGTGCCAGGCACCATTTTGATTTTGTGGGCTTTAAACAATAGCTATATCTAACCTTTTCCCAAGTGCAGATGTGGCTGATTCTAGTGTTTGCAGTGTCATAGAATGGTTTTGAGGGTTTAACAACCTATCTACAACTGCTCTACTTGTGTTCATCATTTTAGCCATTTTTGTTTTTGTTATTTTTTGAGCTTCCATCTCTTGCTTTATTTGATATGCTATTATTCTTTTTACAGCTGTTGTTTCAGCATCTACAAGCATATCTTCCTCTTTTAAAAACTCATCAAAATCACTTTTTATATTTGGTTTTAATTTCATTTTATCTCCTTTGCTCTTTAAGTGCTAAATCAATCTCATTTTTAGGTGTTTTTTGACTTTTTTTTATAAAACCATTCAATAAGATCATATACTCATGCTCAACAGTAAAAATAATTCTTGCTATTCTTTTATCGGTTATATTACTTCTTACTTCATATAATTTGCTCTCAAGCCTTCTGCATGCAGGCATACCAATAGAAAAACCATATTCTACTGTCTTTATATCATCACCCACTATTTTTCTATCTTCTTTACTTAAACTTAATAGCCATTCTCGTACTGGCTTATTTCCATTAGCAGATATATAAAATAGTGAAGTAATTTTTTTCATAATCAAATTGTATCAAAAAAGATACATTTTATCAAGAAAAGGTGCCAGTCAGGCACCATTTTAATGCCATTTAAGGTGCCATTTAAGGTGCAAAGCACCATTTTGTGCATGAGAAACATTGACATATCATATATCCTTTAGCTATAATGACAACATATTGACAAAAGGAGTTTTTCATGCAAGCTGTATTTTATTCACAAGCAAGAAATAATCTCAGAAGTATCATAGATAAAGTCTGTGATGACTTCGATGAGTACATAATTACTACAAAAAACAACAAGTCTGCTGTCATCATGTCTTATGATGAATATAGTTCCCTGAAAGAAACTCTGTATCTATTGGGTTCAAAAAACAATAGAGATAGACTAAACGATGCTATTGAGCAGATTGAAAGCAGTAAATTCATTACAAAAGAGATTTAAATATGCTTATAGGGTTTGCTGATAAAGGCTGGGAAGATTATCAGTATTGGGTACAAAATGATAAAAAAGTATTAAAAAGAATCAATACACTTCTTGAAGATATCAAGAGAAATCCTGATGATTCAAACGGGCTTGGAAAACCCGAGAGACTGAAGGAAAATTATCAAGGCTATTTTTCAAGAAGAATCACATCTGAACATAGACTGGTTTATAAAATCATCAATGGACTTATTGTAATAGCACAGTGCAGGTATCACTACTAAAAAGAAAAGATGCCATAAAAAAGGTGCCAGGCACCATTGTGTGAGGCACCATTGTGTGCATCAAATATTTTCAATATAAGAAATATATTGTTCAATATCATCTAATTTATTTAATATTTCATCGCATATAAAAGCATAGTCTATCTTTTCATAATCATGTGCTAAAAAATTTCTAAAAGAAGCGATTTTTGCAAAATTGTATGCAAATTCTCTCGGGATAATTCCATGTTCTCCAAGTATATCTATAGCTTGGTAATAGCTTTGAGGATTAGGTAAAGATTTACTTTTTATAACCATTTCTGCAAGTGAGATAGAACCGTCACTCACTAAATACAAATAATGCAAAACAGCACCCTCAAACATAGCATCTTTTAAAAATCTCTCTTTGCAATCTGTTTTATAACTTTGTAAAAGTCCTATATAGTACTTAAGCTTTGCAATCTTTGCATCAATTTTATGCTGCATTTATGTACCTTTTAAAAGCTTTAAAATCCAATATTTGATGTTGTTTTTTGAGTTCAAAATCAAATCTTTGTTGGGAGTCTTTGAGAATAATGCCGTCTTTGAGTATATTTTCTAATAAAAAAATATTTTTCACCCTGTTTAAAATAACTATATCTACATTTTTATTGAGGCGTTTGGAGAGTTTATAAGTAATATCAAGCTGTGTGTCAAACGAAGTATCTTGCAAATAAAGTGCTATATCAACATCACTCTCATCTGTTTGTTCATCTGTACTATAAGAACCAAACAAATAAGCAAAAATGACACTATCCATTGAAGCCAACCCTTCTGTCACCTCGTCCAATATATCCAACTTTATATTCCTTTTTTGGCTTTATTATAGCATAAAATGATATTTAAATGGCAGATCAAGTAAATAAAAAAAGGTGCTAGGTACCATTTTTAGGCACCATTTTTGCCATTTTTTTTACATCTGTTAAATTTACCAATTATAAATCACTAAAATCCAGTTCTACTTCATCTATACTGCTTTTTGGTAAAAATTTTTTGGCATATTCTTTGTAAAGTCCCGAGGTGTAAAAGTATTTGACAAGATTTTTGTCGAGTTCATTCTCTTTTGCCATAAAGTATAAAATTTTCATTGCAAGGGAGAGAGGATTGGCTTTTTTGTATGGCCGGTCACTTGCTGTAAGTGCTTCAAAAATATCGGCAATGGCAAGGATGCGGGCTTCAAAAGATATTTCATCTCCTTTGAGCCCTCTGGGGTAGCCTTTACCATTAAGTTTTTCATGATGACTGCCGGCAATTTCGGGTATGTTTTTATATTTTTGAGGAAAAGGCAGTTTTTTTAAGATTTCAAGGCTGATTTTTGCATGGTCATTTATAATCTGTCTTTCTTCTTTTGTCAATGTTCCTTTGCGTATACTCAGGTTATAGGCTTCATCTTTTGTCAGCACCTTGTATGCTTTATTGTTAATCTGATACACTTTGTCCGCCAACATTGTGAAAAGTGCCACATCCTCATCTGAGGTAAATCCGGCAGCCTTGTTACTTTCTTGTATTTTATCAAAATAGTTTTCTAGCTCTTTTACAGTGTCTTCAAAGGTTTTTTTATCTATTTCTTTTTTAAGACAGGCAATTTCATACTCTTTTTTTATCAAGGCTATACGTGCTTCTATCATATAAACTCTGTCATAAATTGTTTCAAGTTTTGTGGCTTTGTCCACAATCTGTTCAGGTGTGGCAAGTTTGCCTATGTCATGCATCAGCGCTGCAAAATTTATCTCTTGTAGCTGTTCTTTTGTGTAGGTTTTGTTTTGAAAGATTTGATTCTCTTTGTTTACGGCATTTGCAAGCATTAAGGAAAGCTGTACCATCCGTTTTATATGTCCGGCAGTGTAGGGGGATTTTTTTCCTACAGCATAAATAATGCTCTTTAAAAAAGCTTCAAGCAGATTTTCAAGCCCTGCTATGAGTTTTACTTTTGTGATGGCAACGGCAGCCTGTGATGCGAGTGAGAGTGTAATCTGTTCATCATGTTTGTTAAAAGAAACAACTGTGTCATTGAACAAATCGAGTTTGTTGATAAGCTGTAAGACTCCGATTATTTTGTTTTCATGGTCACGCAAAGGAATAACAAGCATAGATTTGGAACGGTAACCGGTTGATTTGTCAAAGGCTTTTGTCCCCTCAAAAGAAAAACCTTCCGCTTCGTAGACATCTTGGATGTTGATGACTTTGCCCTCAAGTGCACACATAACCGCAACCATTTTTTTGTTTGGACTGCCGTCTTCAAGATGCATAGGCAGAGGGGGCCATGTGATGGCAGCACTCTCCCCTCCCATTTTTATGCCGAGAGAGTCTGTCTGTGCTACAGTAAAATGGAGTTTGTCATTTTTTAGCAGATAAAGCGTTCCTCCGTCGGCCTCTGTTATCTCTCTGGTATATTTGACAATATTCTCTAAAAGTTTGTTAATGTTTTGTTCATAAGAGAGTGCTATGCCTATTTTATTCAGTTTTTCTATTTTATGTTCCGCAGAATCAAGAGATCTTCGTTTTATGCCTTTTTTGTAAGTAATGATATCTCCGTCATGAATGATATCTTTTTTCCCTATGCCTATAGCATGGAGTTCTTTTTCTATGAGATCTTTATACATCGGTTTTATGTGGTTAATATATATTTTGATGTCCTTGCGCTGCAAATACTGCATATCATCATGCAAAAACTGACTTGTAAGATGTTTACTCTCCTGTGCAACCTTTGAAAGTGCATTTGGAAAAGAGACATCAATGATAAGCGCGTGTATGTTGGGATGCTTATTAATGTATTTCCAAAGTTTTTCATTTTTAAATGTATCTGCAGAGTAAAAAAGTGCATCTTCTCCCTGTTCGATGATATAACCATAACAGGGAATCGAGTGTACAGAAGCAAAAGGAGTGAGGCTGATATTGTTCTCAATTGTATATTTTTTATTTTCTTCGATGGCTACAAAGGCAAGGGAAGGTTTGTTTGTCCCGGGGATATTGATTTTTGTAAAATCAGGCCAGATGTCATTGTTGAAAATATTTTTATGCACTATCTGCAGGCTTGTCGGATGTCCGTAGAGTGTTAATGTCTCTTTGCGGGTTTCAAAAAAACTGTCAAGTAAAAAGGCAATGTCCACTATATGATCCAAATGGGAATGTGAAAGAAATACAGTATGAATCTCTTTGGCTTTTTCATTTAAAGAGTGCATGATATTTCCGGCATCTATGAGTGTGTGATTGCCCAACTGTATACAAGTAGTATAAGAATCATTACTGACACTGCCGCCAGCACCTAAAAATTTTATGCCTTGCATTGCAAAAGCTCCTTTTTATTTGTTTGTAAATGTAAAAACACCGTCAAAATCTTTTGGTCTGTTGTGTATATAATATTCACACCTTTGTATATATATGGTATAAAGTTTTTGGACGTTTGCATTGTTAAGCCGGGTAAACAATTTTTTTGCCTCTTTAAAATGACTGTTTTTGTACAATTTTAAAGCTTCTGTATAGATTCTAGTATCATTTTCATTAAAATTCACCCAGTGTTTTTCTTTGTATCCCATACATTCATAGATTGTAACCGGTTTGTTTTTGCCTTTTACCCGAACGGTATCAAGTTCTCTCAAGAAGTAGTTGTCTTTCTTGAGCATTTTTTTTGTATATTCACTCAGTATGATTTTACTTGCATAGACTTTGCACAATCCCTCTGCCCGCGATGCCAGGTTGACAGAATCTCCTATACAGGTGTAATCACTTCTTCCTATGGAACCCATTTCTCCGACAACACTGACACCTGTATTGATGCCTATACCTATATTTATATTTGGTTTTTTTTCTTTGCTGAGTTTTATATTTAATGTCTCAAGCCGTAGAATCTGTTCTATTGCAGACTGCAGGGCTTTATCCGGATGATCTTGCACATCTGTGGGTGCATTCCAGTATGCCATGATGGCATCACCTATAAATTTGTCGACAGTACCTTTATATTTTGTGATAATATCCACCATAGGGGTCATATATTCGTTTAGGAGGTTTATAAGACTTTTTGCAGAATCCATTTTTTCAGATATAGAGGTAAAGTCTCTTATATCACTGAAAAGTATGGTTATCTCTTTTTCTTTGACATCAAAAGTATCCGAGTCTGCATTTGCAATGAGTTCTTCAACAACGGCTGGAGAAACTTTTGTGGCGAATTTTTGTTTGATTCTCTCTTTCTGTCTGGATTCAAGGAAGTAGTTGACAGCTTCTCCAATAACAAACAAAAAACTGATGCCTGCCAAAGGAAACAGAGTATTGATAAGCAGTCCCTTTTCAGTCATGGTATAGTAGTGCATAAAGAGCAGTCCTGTGATGAAAAGAGTTAAAAATGTAAAACTGAGCATAGCATTCGGGATAAGCAGCAGCCCGAATGCTATGCTCAAAGAGAGAAATATATCAACTATGTCAAAACCGATAATCCATGAGGGACGGGCAAGAAATTCCTGGTTGAGTATGTTGTCAATTGCTGTTGCATGGACTTCAACACCAGGGTAAACACTGTCAAAAGGCGTGCTTCTGAGGTCAAGCAGTCCGGCTGCTGTTGTTCCGACAAGTACAATTTTTCCGGCTATCTCTTTTGGATCAATTTTATTTGCATAAATATCACAGGCAGAGATATATTTGTATTTGTGCTGTCTTCCTCTGTAATTGATTATCATTCTTCCAAATCTGTCGGTAGGAATAGTGATTTTACCTATACGAATGGATTCTACTCCTTTTTTATAATAATTGATAACAACTTTTCTCTCCCCAAGTGCCAATCTTGTAAGCTCCAGGCTTAAAGAGGGGTAGAGCAGACCACGGTACTCCATAATCATAGGAATACTTCTCACCACACCGTCTTCATCCGGTATGGTATTAAAATATCCACTGGAATAAGCGGCATTTTTAATGACAGGGATATTTACAATGGCCCTGTAAGGTTTAATCAGAGAAGATTTTTCCGGTTTGTTTTTTTCTATAATAATTGCAGTTGTTTTTGGAAGGGTTTCTCTTTTTTCCAGGGTATCATTTTTCAGTGCAAAAACATAGCCCGTAACAGTAGGTGATGCAGCAATTGTTTCTGCCAAAATTTTATCATAATCTTCTGCTGCTATATTTTTCAAACCAAGCTTCTGCAGCACAAGTTTTGGAGAACTGTTGTCTTTTTCTGCAAACACAATATCCAAACCGATAATACCTGCACCGTATTGTGTCAGATGCTCTAAAATCGTAGCAATTTTGTTTCTGCTCCATGGCCACTGTCCGAGTTGTTGAAGACTTTTTTCATCAATATCAACAATAACTATACGATCATCTGCTGTTTTGTCTCCTCTTGCAAGAAACATTACATCATTGAGTTTATTTTCAAACAGCGAAAAGAAGGAAGGGTATTTTAAATAGGCAAACATGGATATAAGTGTAATATTGACAAAAATGAAAAGCTGCATCAATATTTTTTTATATTTGTTCATACATGAATGATAACATATTTTAAGGAAAATCAATTTAAAGTATACTATACTTTAAAAAAAGGAATTAAAACATGCGATTTATATATATTTTATTATTTGCAACTGTTCAGCTTTTTGCTTCTGTGTTTTCAGATGCAGTGACCCTGTATAAAGAAGAGAATTTTGTGCAGGCATATGAAAAATTTTATATATTACATGTAAAGGAACCTGAAAATGAAAAAGTAATACTCTATCTGGCAAAATCTTTATACAATCTGGGAGAACTTCAAGACGCCAAAAAACTTTTTTTGATTTTAAAAAAAGCCGAATTTAAAAAAGAGGCACAATATTATCTTAAACAAATTGATCGAACAAAACGACTGCATAAATATTTTGTCCTTTTGTCTGCAGGGACAACATATGACAGCAACATCAGAAACAATACCTATGAACCTGTTACAAGTTATAACTCGATTATTTTAAGCAATGACACAAATGCTGTAAGTGATATCTTTATAGACAAACTTGTTTATTTCTCCCATACTTATACAATGCCGGACTACCCGTTTACAACATGGGAAGACAGTGTTTTGCTTTTTCACAGGAATGGTTTAAAATACTCTGATCAAAATATGTTGTATACTTCTCTTGCGAGTGGACCTGCTGTACATAAAAACGGATATACTCTTAGCCCGCAGATACTTCTAAATGATTTAAATTATGCCGCACGGCATTATATGTACACATATGGTCTGGGCGTGAAACTTTCAAAAGTGTTTTTTCAACGTTTGCGGACGAAAATGGATATTGCCTTTAAAAAAGATAAATTTGTTCATGATGAAGATAAAACAAAAAATGACAATATAGCTTTGTATAAACTCTTTGCAATGTATAATCTCACAACACAGACTGCTGTAAAATGTACTGTGGCATACCAAAAAATAAGAAAAGAATTCGGAAACAGAACAGATATCAGTCGAGATGAATATATATTTGAAACAGGCTACAGCAGAACATTTATAAAAAAATATGCTTTTGCTGTAGATGCAAAATATGAAAAGAGACATTTTATCGATCATGATGTCAGTTTGGGAGAAAGAGAAGACAGAAGAAAAACGTATGGGACAACAGTCTCAAGAAGTTTTTACAAAGTATATAATCTTTCTTTGAAATACAATTATATAAAAAACGAGTCAACAATCAGTGCTTTTGCCTATAAAAAGAATACACTGAGCCTCATGTTGTCCCGGTATTTTTAAAAAGGAATCATTATGAAGATTTTTAAAATAGTTTTGTTAATTTTGACATGTACGGTTGGGGTACATGGGAGTATAGGTTCTTTTGCTCTGCTCAAAGGAGATGTCCATATTTTGCGAGACAACAGATCTGTCAAAGCCTTTGAATCTCTTCCAATAGAGCGTAAAGATATAATAAGCACGGCTAAAAATTCTTTGGCAAAAATTGTTTTTAAAGATGACACAGTTATTACTCTTGGTGAAAAAACAATTTTTAAAACAGAGGAATATTTTTTTGATACTGCGCAGGAATCAAAAGCAGACTTTAAAGTCAGCAGAGGATTTTTCAGGGTTATAACGGGAAAAATAGGAAAAATAGCACAGGAACGTTTTCATCTCAAAACAAGAAATGCCACAATCGGTATCAGAGGAACAGTTTTTGAAGGAACAACAGGGGAAAACGGAGATTTCATACAGTGTATTGAGCATGCAATTGTTGTGTGTGCTTCAGGAAGCTGCCAGGATGTACAGGCAGGAGAGTATACTTTTGTTCCTGTCGGAGAAGCACCGCAGGAACCAAAAACAGCAAAAGAACAAAAAAAAAGTGTGTCTGTTGCAACACAAGAGGTAAAAGTAAGCAAAAGTGTCAATACAGCTGTAAGTGCAAATACAGAGAGTGCAATACAGCAAACCGGTAATTTTAACCAAAATTCTGTTGCAACTGCAGTGACGAATGAAGTTGAAACACAAATAGATACAGCAAAAAGTCTGGCACTGGAATATGAACAGACTGCCCTTCAGGCAAAAGAAAATGCATTGCAGGCGGCACAGGCAGCAACAGAAGCTGCAAACAGTGCCAACGAGGCCTTTAACAGAATTGTAGAGGCAAAAGAGAATGTTACAGCTTATGAAATCAGTGCGTATGAGGCTGCACAGGCAGCAGCGGATGCAGCTGCACAGGCGGCAGCGGATGCGGCAAGAGAATCAGCGGCTGCAACAGCGGCTGCAACAGCACAAGCACAGTCAGAGAGCGCACAGAATACAGCAAATGATATACATCAGCTGACACAGGATGTGACAACTATAGAAACTTTGGCATCTGAAGAATTAAATACTGCCAGAAATCAGGCAGACATAGCAACACAAAAAGCAAATGAGACTCTCTTGGAAGCGACACAGACAAGTTTTAACGCTCAAAGTGCACAAACAGAAAACAGTCTCAGTCAAATTAATATTTTAAAAGATGCAGCAAAAGAACACTCAGATCTGGCTGTATCGCTCTCTGAAGATGCTCAGACAGCGAGTGATAAAGCCGTTGCTGCAAATCTTAATGTGCAAATATATAAGGAGCAGGCAGTGCAGATAGAAAGTGATGCCGCTGCAAAACTTACTCAGGTGCAGAATGCACAAAGTACAGCCGAGGATGCGGCGACGCAGGCAAAAGAGGAAGCAGATGCTGCCGCTGCTGCTGCCAATCCTGGTCCCGACACTGGACCAGGGAGCGGTACCGGCGATCAGGAAATTTCGTATTAGTTAGTATAAAGCCGGTATAATACTGTTATGACTACACAAGAATTGGTTGATGGTTTAATATATGGTGATAAATGGGACAAAACAACGGTTTCTTTCTCCTTTAAGAGTTCAAGACTCAGTTATGAACTTGCTGCAGATTATGAAGGCAGTGTCACAGTATCAGCAGCACTCAAAAATGCTGCTTTTAAAATATTTGATTATATTACTGCTCTTATAAATCTAGATTTTATATATGATGCAAGCGGAGTAGGAGATATAGTCATATCTGACAAAAATATGTCAGATTCGACAACTCTCGGATATGCCTACACTCCTTATTCTGATGTGAAAAGCCCTTCTGGAGATATTTATATTTCTGCAGCTTTTAATGATGAGGATTTTAGCTATGGAGGGCTTGGTTATTCTGCATTGATGCATGAAATAGGGCATGCTCTTGGACTAAGCCATCCTTTTGGAGACGGTTTTTACCCAGGTGTAGATATACATGATACCGATATGTCCTATAATCCTTATAACGGCATCAATACTTTTACTTCCTATCAGGCAGCGGATATTAAGGCATTACAGACTATATATGGTGTGAAAGAGGATACAGGCGATACCTTGTATGATTTAAATGCGTTGCTTTACAGCCAGAAGATATATGGTAACTTTCAGACAACAGGGAATATCGCAACTATTTATGATTTTGGAGGGAATGATACAATTTCACTTGAATCTCTCAGTGCATCAGGGAATGAATATATTGATATAAATCCGGGTGCACAAAGTATCATTATAAATGGTCAAGTGAAACACTATCTGGCATTAACTGAAGATACTTATATAGAAAATATTGTCGGAAGTCAATCTTCTGATACAATTGTTCTCAATTCTCTCAATAATAACGTAGATGCAGGGAATGGGTATGATACTGTGTATGAAGAAGGTATTACCTGGGTGCCGAGAGTGGATTATTTTAACAATACTATTGTAGTAGCGGGAACAGATACCGGTTTTGATGTGCTTACAAACGTAGAAGCACTTTATATTGACAGCGTTGCAGTAAACCTTACTGCCTACCAAAGAAGTACTGTTTTTTATACTCAAAGCAGTGAAGCGGCTATAGGAAGACTTTACCTTGCTGTTTTGGACAGGGTTGCAGACAGCGCCGGTTTAAACTACTGGGTAAATAACCTTAACAACGGACAGAGTATTAACGATATTGCAAACTCTTTTGTACTTTCTGCTGAGTTTAGCTCTTTGTACGGTGTTTCACAGACAAATGCAGAATTTATAAATTCTCTGTATGAAAATGTTTTGTTTCGAAGCGCAGATACCGACGGTTTACTCTATTGGGAAGAAGCAATGAACAAGGGATTTACACAGGCTGATGTGGTTGTAGGGTTTTCAAATTCGCAGGAGTTTATTGATTTGACAGGTATTTATTTTCAGGATAATACTATGGTCGTGATATAAAATGGTGCCGACACGAGGATTTGAACCCCGGGCCTGCTGATTACAAATCAGCTGCTCTAGCCAACTGAGCTATGTCGGCAAATATTGTAGAAGCAGAATAATATCTAAAAAACCTTGAGCAAAGCTAAAACCAGTGAAAAAAAGATATAATTTGCGTTATGAAAAAAACAGTAACTGCACAAACATTTACACCAATTTATGATGTGGTAGAAGACCGGATACGCTTTGTCATTAATTATGAAGACATACACAACCGAATAGATTTTATGATTACAAGAAATTTTATTTTAGATCTGATTCCGACTGCCCAAGAGTTTCTTGAAAAACATTTTTCTCTTGATACTCCGATCCGGACAATACAGGAAAATAAAAATTCTGCTGTATCAGCACGGACAGAAACTGACGGAGTCAATCTTGAGCTTTATAGAACAAAAGAAGAGTTGCTTATGGAAGTAAATTTTACCTTACAGGCAAAAAATGAGATAAAAATATCATTGGCATCTCAAAATATTCTTGCAACAGCAGTTGTAGATGCTTTTGTTATGCAGGAGATATTTCATGTTTTAAAAAGTGCGATACCAAATATTAACTGGGGAATTGCAGAAAATTTTTAAATCACTATGGCACCAATTATTTAAAATAAAAACAGTGTCGGAGTGATTTAATAAACAATAAAGTTTTATTCTACTACAATGCATTCTGAGAATAAATCAAGGAATTTGCTTGGCACGGAAAACCAGAGTTTTTGTAGAGAATTTATCACAGCATGTACTTTTAAAGAGTATCAATGATATGGTGCTTTTTAAGGACAGTGATGATTATACGGTATTTATGAACATAGTAAAAGAGCTCTCAGCAGATAATTTACTGCATATTCATGCCTACAGCTTGCTTAGTCAGTGTTTTGAATTTTTGGCTACTCCGGCAGCACCTGATACTTTGCCAAAGTTTATGCAGAGTTTGGGACGAAGATATGTCGGTTACTATAATAAAAAATACCAGCGCAGTGGCACACTGTGGGAAGGAAGATATAAAGCTTCTCTTGTAGAGGACAAATCTTTTTTATTTGATGTCATGATATACATTGAACAATTGGCTGGGAAAAATCATTCTTTTAGCAGTATAGGTAAAAACCTTTACAGTAGAGCAGACAGTATTGTAAGTTATCATCCAATGTATAAAGAATTGGGCTATACAGATGAAAAAAGGGTTGAAGCGTATGCAAAACTTTTTAATGAACAAAAAGATGAAAAAAAGATTTCTTTTATCAAACATTCTCTGGAAAAACAAAGTATAACAGCAACTCCTGAATTTATAAAAGAATTAGAATCACTTGTCGGAATGACACTGGCTTCAAAAAGTCGAGGTCGTCCAAAAAAACAAACCAAAGAAAAAAGGAAAACCATGTATAAAAATTTAGTAGTCTTAGACAAAGAAAAACACAAAGACCTTAAAATAGCGGCAATGGAAAATTTAAACTTTGCAAAACAGAGTGCTTTTATTCCTGTTTTAGCCAGTGAAGTGGCAACAGTAGGCTCGAATTTTCCTGTAGTTTTCAGTGCGGATGAAAATCCTTCACTTATTGCGCTTGTATCACTTGGCGGTGACTCTTTGGCAATTAATGAAGAAGGAAAATGGATTACACAGTATGTTCCGTCGTTTTTGAGAAAATATCCGTTTGCTTTGGCAAGTACGAAAGAAAATCCGGAGCAAAAGGTCATTCTCATAGATGAAGAATCACCGCTTGTTTCAAAATCAAAAGGCAAACAGCTTTTTAAAAAAAGCGGTGAGCAGTCAGAACTGTTGACACATGCCATAGAATTTTTGACAAATCATGAAAACCAGGCAGTGATTACAGCCAATGTTGCCAAAGTGATTAGTCAAAGCGGTATTCTTGAAGAGAGAGAAATTTCTGTAGGTGAAGGTGATGAGAAAAAAGTTCTTGTGAACGGATTTAAAGTGGTCGACCGAGAAAAACTCAATGCACTGAGTGATGACATATTGGCAGACTGGGTAAGAAAAGGTATTATTACTTTGATAGATGCACATTTGGAATCACTCAAACACATAGAAACGCTTTTTAAACTTACAATGCAAAAACAAAATATAGCCTAATAATCGGATGAGAAACAATGAATAAAAAACAATCAAAAAACAGTGAAGCAGCATTATCGTTGGCTGAAATACTTAAAAAGTCTAAAAATGCTTTTGTGCATGCGGGTCTTTTCAGCATGTTTATAAACCTGTTGATGCTTTTGCCGTCAATATATATGTTGCTGGTATATGATAAAGTTATGGTGAGCCGAAGCATGGATACGCTGATTTTGCTGACTGTTTTAGTGACAGGATTGTTTTTTGTTCTTGGCGCACTGCAAATGATTCGTTCACGAATACTTGTTCGGGTGGGGAATAAAATAGATCTGGATATGAATACAAAACTTTTTGACACTATTTTTGAAACAGCACGGTTAAAACCCGGACAGGTTTCTTCTTTGCCGATGAGTGATCTGACAAAATTGAGACAGTATTTGACGGGACAGGGGATTTTTGCCCTTTTTGATGTGCCATGGTTTCCTTTTTATCTTTTTGTAATGTATCTGTTTAGTCCTTTTCTTGCAGGATTTACAATTTTTGCTGCCTTGGTTATTGTTATAATTACCATCATAAATGAAAGAAGTACAAAAAAAGATCTTGAAGAGGCAAACAAACTCTCAAACAAGGCAAATTTCTATATCAACAAAAATATACAAAATGCAGAAATTATTCATGCCATGGGGATGCAGGAAGATATTAAAAAAAGATGGTACAGACAGCATATAAAATTTTTGCATACACAGTCGCGAGCAAGTGACAATGCGGGAAAATGGTCCAACCTGAGTAAAACACTGCGACAGTTGTTTCAGTCATTAACCTACGGTATCGGTGCTTATCTGGCTATTAACGGAGATATTTCTGCCGGTACAATTATTGCGGGGGCTGTGTTGCTTGGGCGTGCTTTGGCACCGCTTGATTTGCTTATAGGTTCATGGAAAGGTTTTGCGGATGCAAAAATTGCCTATAAAAGACTTGATGCCCTGCTCAAAGATTACCAGGAAGAAAAAGAAACTACTGAACTGCCTGCACCTAAAGGGCATATTACAACAGAAAATATTATTGTTATTCCTCCGATGGCAAAACTTCCGGTGCTCAAGGGAATTAACATTGATATACCGCAGGGCATTACCGTAGGTATCATAGGGGCAAGCGGCAGTGGAAAAACGACATTTGCAAAAGCCATCTTGGGTGTCTGGCCTATCCAAAGCGGTGTAGCAAGAATTGACGGAGCTGATATTCATCAGTGGGACAGTCAGAAACTTGGAAAATATATAGGCTATTTACCACAGGATATAGAACTTTTTGAGGGAACAATTGCAGAAAATATAGCCAGACTTGGCGAAGTAGATGATAAAAAAGTTGTTGCAGCCGCGCAAATGGCCGGTGTTCATGAAATGATACTGAAACTTCCAAATGGCTATGATACTCCAATAGGCAATGGCGGCGTTGGACTTTCAGGCGGACAAAAACAAAGAATAGCACTGGCACGTGCTGTATACAACAACCCGGTACTTGTAGTACTGGATGAGCCAAACTCAAATCTTGATGCCGAAGGAGAGATGGCGTTGAATAACACCATTTTACACCTAAAAAGTATAGGCTCAACAGTCCTGGTTATCTCCCATAAGATGGATATTTTAAAGGTAACTGACAGAGTAGCACTTTTCGGCGGAGGTACACTGCAGATGTATGGTCCGACAAATGATGTTTTGGCAAAACTTAATGAACAGGCAGCAGCAAAAGCACAACAGGCAAAACAGCAGGCACAGACAAAAACACAAGCAGCAGGCAAACAGACAGCTATGCCAAAAGTTTCGTTAAGCAAACCGCAAAAGTAATGAAGGATAAGAGTATGCAAAAAAATCAAGAACATGAGTTACCACCACACGATACAACAAAAGTAATCAAGTATGGCCTGTTTATACTGCTGTTAATGGTTGTGTTGCTGGTATGGGCAGCGTTTAATCCGCTTGAAACATCTGTGGTTGCTCCGGGAAAAGTTTCTGCGGGAGTTTATAAAAAAACTGTTCAAAATCAGTATGGCGGTACAATAAAAAAGATTTATATAAATAATGGTGACAAGGTACAAAAAGGTGATCTTCTTATCAAACTGGATGATGTGGAAATAAAGTCAAAACTTGCTATCGCAAAAGCGAAATATCAAGAAACCATTGCGCTTGTAGCTCGACTCGAAGCACAGAAAGAGGCAAGAGAAAAGATAGATTTTCCAAAAGAGCTGCAAAATCAAAATGCACGAAGTACTCAACTGAAAATATTTAATGTAACGCATAAAAGCAACAACAAAGAGAGAGAAATTACCAAAAACAGAATAACTGAACTTGAAAATCAGATGAGCAGTCTCTCTTCAATGGTAGCAAGTAAAAAACAAAACCTGGAAGCTGTTGCCGAAGAAATAAAAGAACAAAAAGAACTTTTTAAAGAACGGCTTGTAAGCAATGAACAAATACGAAAACTGCAAAAAACATACAACAGTTTACAGGGTGAAATTCTCAGTAACTCTTTTGATATGGCAAAACTGAAAGAACAGATAGTCGAAGCAAAAAATCAGCAGTTGTTAAGAGAAAAAAAGTTTCAGCAGGAAATATTGGAAAAATATGCAAAAGCCAAATCGGATGAAGCAGATTTGCGGTCTCAAATCATTGCTTATGAGGATAAGCTGCGCAAAACAAATATCAATGCACCCATCAGTGGAACAGTGGTTGGTCTGAATATACATACAGTAGGCGGTGTTATAAAACCGGGAGAAGAAATTTTAAGTATTGTGCCTCAAAATGAACACCTGATTGTAGAAGCACAGATTCAGACAAAAGATATCGACAAAGTACATAGAGGGCTTGAAGCAACATTGAAGTTTCCGGCATTTAATGTCGCACAGCTTGACATAGTAAAAGGGAAAGTTATTTATGTTTCGGCAGACAGTTTTACGGAAAAAAGAAATGGCACATCCTACTATATTGTGAAAATAGAAGTTACAGATGCGGGGAAAAAAGAGTTGGAAAGTAAATCAATAGTACTTTTACCGGGGATGCCTGCTGAAGCAATGATAAATATAGGACAAAGAACTTTTTTAAGTTATATTGTCAAGCCTTTTAGAGATATGCTCGGGAGAAGTTTCAATGAAGAATAAAATATATGCAGGTATATTGCTTTTTATTGTTGCAGGTTCCCTAAATGCAGAAGTGCTGACCTTTTCGAGGGCCTACAATCTGGCTTTGGAAAATTCACATGCAGTCAAGTCATCAAGTTACATGTATCAGTCAGAAATACAAAAGCTAAAAGAGGAAAAATCTGCTCTTTATCCGCATTTGAATCTTTCTGCATCATATAAAAAGGCGAGATACTATGCTACGGATGTCAGCAAACAGACGGTAGCAAACTATGCACTCTCTTTAAAGCAAAGTATATATAATGCAGGAACTTATGCGAGAATCAATCTTCAAAAGCAGCGTGAAAAATATGCTGATATAGATGTAAAACAGAAAAAAATAGCATTGACACAGGATACAATGCAAGCATATCTTGATGCCATGCGTTCTGATGCAAAAATAAAACTTTTAGAGTCCCAGATAGCATACACCCGTTCTATGCAGACAAAAATACAAAAACAGTTTGTGATGAGACTTTCAGACAAAGTAGATTTGTTAGAGATGCAGGTAGAATATAATTCGGCAAAAATAGAGCTGGATAAAGAAAAAAAAACATATAAAACGTATGTGCAAAAACTGCAAGAATACACAGGGAAAAAGAGTATTGAAATACCACAAATAAAGTTACACAAAGATATGCAGCCCCTTTTGTACGATATGCAAAGAGCTGCGAGCGGTCAGGTAGAATCTGTGGATGTAAAACAATCAAATATAGTGCTTAAAATGAAAGAGTATGAAATTAAACAGGCAAAAGCAGGGTATTATCCCAAAATAGACCTGGATGTAGTCTATTCTAAATCTGATATGAATTCTCTGACAATTCAAGATCCTTTTGTGAAAACAGAGTATGCAGTAGTGAGTTTAAGTATGCCATTGTATGACGGTGGATACAATTCCGCTGCTGTTGAAGTGGCAAAACTGATAAAGCAGGCAGCTTATGAAGACTTGCAAAATACAAAAAAAGAGGTCAATATGAAGTATGAAAATGCGCGTTCTCTTTTTTACTCTTCTATGGACTCTGTGAGTCTGTATGCCGAAGCACTGAAGTCTGCACAGCAGTACATTGATGCGGTAAAGATAAAATATGACAGAGGTTTGAGCAGTATTATTGAGTATAACAAAGCAAAACAAAAACTCTATAATATACGCTATAAATATATCAATAACTTGTATGATATGCTACAATCCTATATAAAGATTTTGGCTGATACAAATAATATGAAAAACATTGAAATACTGGATAGATTTTTAAAGGACTGATTTTGAAGAAAAAAGCAATTGTAACAGGAATTACAGGGCAGGACGGCGCTTATTTGGCAGAGTTGCTACTCCAAAAGGGCTATGAAGTGTATGGAACATACAGACGTGTATCGTCTGTCAACTTTTGGAGAATAGAAGATTTGGGAATCGAGAATCATCCGAATCTGCATTTGATTGAATATGATTTGACAGATCAGGCAAACAGTATCCGAATGGTAGCTGAGATTAAGCCGGACGAAATCTACAATCTTGCGGCACAGAGTTTTGTAGGTGTTTCTTTTGAGCAGCCTCTTGCAACTGCACATATCACAGGACTTGGGTGTGTGCATCTGCTTGAGGCAATTCGTATCGTAGATAAAAGTATAAAATTTTATCAGGCGAGTACTTCTGAAATGTTTGGAGAAGTTCAGGAGATTCCACAGACAGAAACGACACCATTGCATCCAAGAAGCCCTTACGGTGTGGCAAAACAGTATGCGCACTGGATGACAATCAACTATAGAGAATCCTATAATATCTTTGGCAGTTGTGGCATTTTGTTTAATCATGAATCCCCTTTAAGAGGACTTGAATTTGTAACAAGAAAAATCACAGATGCAGTTGCAAAAATAAAACTTGCAAAATTGGAGTGCCTGGAGCTTGGAAATATGGATGCAAAACGGGATTGGGGGTATGCGAAAGATTATGTCGAGGGAATGTACCTGATGCTGCAGGCAGAGCAGCCGGATACTTTTGTGCTGGCAACAAACAGAACAGAAACAGTCAGAGATTTTGTTACCATGGCATTCAAAGCAGCAGATATTGAGCTTGAGTTTCAGGGAGATGGAGAAAATGAGGTGGCAATTGACAAAGCAACAGGTAAAACTGTTGTTCGTGTAAATCCGAAATTTTACAGACCGGCTGAGGTGGATTTGCTCATAGGTGATCCTCAAAAAGCAAAAAACATACTTGGATGGGAACCAAAAACAACACTCGAAGAGCTTTGCATGATGATGGTTGCAGAGGATTTAAAACGCAATAAAACAGGTTTCAAGTTTTAAAGAATGAAAAAAGTTTTAATAACAGGCAGTGACAGTTTTACAGGAAAACATTTGGCACACTATCTTGAGAAACATGGGTATGATGTTTATGGAACTTCTCTCTTTCACGAGAATGAAAAACAGTTTCAGTGTGACATAACCGACAAAAATGCCATTGAAAAAGTTTTGCAGGCTGTGCAGCCTGAGTATTTGATTCATCTTTCGGGTATCTCTTTTAGTGCACACGGCAACAGTGAAGATTTTTATAAAGTAAATACTGTCGGAACAACAAATATTTTAGAAGCCTTATGTCAACTTGATACAAAACCTGAAAAAGTAATACTGGCAGGCAGTGCAACAGTCTATGGCAATCAGGGTATTGGCGTTTTGGACGAGTCTTTATGTCCAAAGCCTGTAAACCATTACGGTGCGAGCAAATACGCTATGGAGTGTCTGGCACAAAACTATTTTGAAAAATTACCCCTTATAATAACCCGTCCTTTTAACTATACAGGAACAGGGCAGGCAGAAAATTTTTTAATACCAAAAATAGTCAGTCACTTTAAAGCGGGCAAAAAGAGTATAGAACTCGGCAACTTACATGTAAGGCGTGAATTTAACGATGTCAGTTTTGTGTGTGAAGTATACAAAAGGCTTTTAGAATCCGAAAAAAAATCCGAAATACTCAATATATGTTCAGGAAGAGGAATAAAGCTTTTGGATGCTATAGCAATGATGAATAAAATTGCCGGATATGAAATTGAAGTCAGAATAAACCCTGCTTTCGTCAGAAAAAATGAAATCGAATCTTTAACAGGTTCTGCAGAAAAACTTTTTTCTGTTGTTGGTACAGTACAACAAAAAGAGTTTGAAGATACTTTGCGAGATATGTTTGAAGCCTAAAATATTAGTTGACGCTGTTGCATTGCTTTCTCCTTTGACCGGTATAGGAAGATATACGTATGAAATTTCAAAAAATCTACAAAGCTCCACACAGATAAATACATTTTTTTATTATGGATACGTTTCCAAAGAAATTTTAGAGGATCAAAAGACTCACTCAAGACCACTTAAAAGTATTAAAAAAATTCTTGCAAAAAACACTTTTTTAAAAAAAGCAGCAAGAAAACTGTTAAAAATATACAGTTCGGTGAATTTTTCAAGTTATGATTTATACTGGCAGCCAAATTTTATACCCAATGAGAATGTAAAAGCAAAAAAAATTGTAACCACCGTACATGATTTTTCCTTTATACTTCATAGAGATTTTCATCCAAAAGAACGGATTGAATATTTTGAAAAGAATTTTTTTAAAAATATTATTCTGAGTGACATGCTCATTACAGGCTCCAACTATTCTAAAAATGAAATACTGCAAAGACTCAATTTTGATGAAGAGAAAGTAAGAGTAATCTATCATGGAATCAATCATCATGTATTTAAAGTAAAAAAAGAACTTTCGCTGCCTTTTGCTTTGCCTGAGAAATTTATATTGAGCGTTGGCAGTATTGAGCCAAGAAAAAATCTTAGAGGGCTTCTTCAGGCTTATGATGCTATGGATGACGCTATAAAGAAAGAGTATAAACTTGTGATGGTTGGATTTAAAGGATGGCAAAACAAAGAGTTAATGCAGATTATTCATAAAAATCAAGACAATATTGTTTATCTTGGTTTTATCAGTGATGATGAACTGGCAAAAGTATATAATCTGGCTTCACTTTTTGTTTTTGCCTCTTTTTATGAAGGTTTTGGATTGCCTCCTTTGGAAGCACTGGCTTGCGGAACGCCTGTTGTAAGTTCAAATTCGAGTTCAATGCCTGAAGTGTGTGGTGATGCGGCACTCTATTTTGACCCCTGCAATATAGAAGAGATGCAAGAAAAAATAGAACTTCTTCTGTATGATAAATCTCTGCAAAAAACACTTATTGACAAAGGTTTGCAAAGAGTAAAACAGTTTACATGGGAAAAATCGGCAAAAGAGCATCTGTCAGTTTTCAAAGAGGTACTAAAGCAGTGAAAACAGCAATAGTACATGACTGGCTGGTAACAGATGCCGGTGCAGAGAAAGTTTTGCAAGCTGTTTTGGAGATATATCCTGATGCCGATATTTTTAGTCTGGTGGATTTTTTGGATGAAAAGGAGAGAAAAAATGTGTTACACGGCAAATATGCGTACACTTCTTTTATACAAAAATTTCCCTTTGCAAAAAAACATTTTCGTAACTATTTGCCACTTTTTCCGGCCGCAATTGAAAGTTTTGATCTGCAAAAGTATGATCTTGTCATCAGTAGTTCCTGGGCAGTTGCCAAAGGCATCAAAAAGAGTAAAAACCAAATGCATATCTCCTATTGCTATACGCCTGTTCGGTATGCCTGGGATTTATATGATGAATATACAGGAAGCTTGAAACAGCCAAAAAAGTTTTTAGTGCAGGCAGTTTTGCAATACATTCGCAGGTGGGATCTCAAAACTCTGAATCGAGTCGATTACTTTATAGCCGATTCAAAATTTGTACAGCAGAGAATCAAAAGAATTTATAGTAGAGATTCTGTTGTAATATACCCTCCGGTAGATGTAGAGACTTTTACTTTGTGTCAAAATAAAGAGAATTTTTATTTGAGTGCTTCAAGACTGGTACCGTATAAAAAAACAAAACTGATAGTAGAGGCATTCAATGCCATGCCTGACAAAAAACTTGTTGTGATAGGTGAGGGGGAAGAGTACAGTGCCATAAAAAAAATCGCAAAACCCAATATAATACTTCTTGGCTACCAGGAAAAACCGATACTAAAAGAGTACATGCAAAAAGCAAAAGCTTTTGTATATGCGGCGGTAGAGGACTTTGGCATTGTTCCTGTAGAGGCACAGGCATGCGGAACACCTGTGATTGCTTTAGATGAGGGTGGTACGCATGAAACAGTTTGTGAGGGTATTACCGGCATCCATTTTAAAAAACAAACAGTTTTGGATATAATTGAAGCAGTAGAGCGTTTTGAAAATATGGGCTTTGATGCAAAGCTTATATCCAAACATGCACAGATTTTTAATAAAAAAAGATTTAAAACAGAATTTCAAACTTTTGTAGAAAGAAAGCTGGCAAAATGAAAACTTACATCTCCCATATGATAATTATTGGTATTGATTTGCTTGCTTTGACAGTGCTGTTTTACATCACTGCTTTTTTCTTTCCTCACTCCGAAGAAATTGCTTTGGGGGATTTTTTATTTATTATTTTTATTATTTTTATTTTATTTGTATATGAAAAAATTTATACGCTCCATTATGATTTTTGGCAGGAAACCTATAAAATTTTAAAGTCCCTTGTTTTGGCATTTTTTCTGGTGATGGCGATATTGGCACTTTTAAAAACTTCTTTTGCGTATTCAAAAATATTTATTACTACCTACTTTTTTTTGGGTCTTTTTTTACTGCCGGTGGTAAAACGGCTGGAAAAAAGAGTTCTTTATTCTTTTGACTGCTTTAAAAAAAATGTTTTGCTGCTGGGGAATACGGTACAAATCAGAACACTAAAAAAAGAGTTTCAAAAAAACTGGTATTTGGGAATGAAAACAAATAAGAGATTTTATGATATTGTGATTATTCCTTCAAAGGGTATGAACCCCCAGGAGATGGACAACACCATCACCAAATATCTCAATGAAAAAAGTGCTGTTTATGTTGTTCCCTATGTGACAAGTATTGATTTCGCAAATTCCGTGATTATGGATTATACCAATGTTCGGGTAAATACCATTCGTATAGAGAACAAACTGCTTTTAAAGCAAAATGTATATATAAAGTATATTTTTGATTATCTCCTGGCATTTGCAGTATTGCCGATATTTCTGTCTGTGCATTTTTTTGTCGCTTTGGCTGTTTTATTGGAATCGAAAGGAAAAATCTTTTTTAAACAGGAGCGGTTGGGGAAAAATAACAAAATTTTTAAATGCTACAAGTACAGAACAATGTATGAAAACTCTGATGCACTGTTGCAACAGTATCTTACAGAACATCCCGAAGAGATTGCCTACTATGAAAAATATCATAAATATAAAAATGATCCGCGTATAACAAAAGTAGGGAAATTTTTACGAAGCAGTTCTCTTGATGAACTGCCTCAGGTTTTGAATGTGTTGCAAGGGGAGATGAGCTTTGTCGGACCCAGACCGTATATGCTCAGTGAAGCAGAAAAACTTGGAAAACTGCGAGAACTTATTTTAAAAGTAAAACCCGGCATTACCGGGTTATGGCAGGTAAGCGGCAGGAATAATTTGACATTCAGACAAAGAAGCGAACTGGAAGTCTGGTATATCAAAAACTGGTCTCTGTGGGCTGATCTTGTAATTTTGGTCAAAACGGTAAAAGTTGTTTTAGCAAAAGTTGGTGCTAAATGACAAACAGGTATATCAATTATTTAATTATTCTTTATGCATTCAGTTTTCCGGTATCAAAAGCAGCTGTGAACATTTTGGAAGCAGTCATACTGCTTTTGTGGATATACGAGGGAAACTGGAAAGAAAAACTGAGACTTTTACAGTCGAGTCTCTTTATCAGAGTGTTGGGACTGTTTCTGCTTTACAGTCTGCTGTCTGTTATGTGGGCGTCAGATACCGAATTCGCATTGCAATATATCGGAAAATACCATCATTTTTTATTGATACCTGTGGTATATACTGCATTGCAAAAGAGATACATTCCTTATGTTTTTTCAGCTTTTGTACTCAGTGTGTTTGTGAGTGAACTGATGTCCTATGGCATTTTTTTTCATCTTTTTACCTATAAAGGGGCAACAGCCCAGTTCCCGACACCGTTTATGCACCATATTACCTATAGTGTGATTTTGGCGTTCACAGGTACAATTCTGCTTACAAATGTATTTACAGCAAAAGAGTATAAATACAAATTTTTTAATATACTCTTTTTTATTACGGTCACTGTAAATTTATTTATCAACGGCGGAAGAACAGGACAGATTGCTTTTATGGCTTTGATGGCACTGTTGCCTTTTTTATTGATAAAGCATAAAATAAAAGCGGCTGTTTTGGCTTTTTCTATTATATTTACAAGTTTTTTTCTTGCCTATACATACTCCGATAATTTTACTGTACGGATAGATCAGTTTAAAAAGGGAGTGACAAAAATATTTAATAACGATGACTATACAGACCAGGGAGGTATGCGGGCTGCCTTGTGGATAGTCGGGGCAGACCTGTTTATGCAGCATCCAGTAACAGGAACGGGAATAGGCAATGCAATGAAAGAGGCAAATTTGGTGGCTTCCCAGCACGGCTTTAAGCATAGAAACATGAACGAATTTGCTGATTATCACAATATGTTTCTCAATGAAGCAGTAGAACTTGGCAGTATTGGTCTGTTGCTTGTTCTTTTTATGCTGTATGCCCTGTTGAGACTTAAATTTGCAACACAACAATACTTTATACTCAATACTATGTTTGTATTGAGTTTTATCATTTTTTCAATGACACATAACACATTGCATCTAATGAATCCCATGGTCTTTTTTGCTTTGTTCAGCGGTCTTTTTTTAGGAATATCAAGAATAGAAAATCATCAGAAAGGATAAATTTATGAACACAATAGAAAACATAGAAAAAACAATACAAGAAAATCCGGCAGTGATGCTCTACTTTTCTGCGCCTGCATGTAATGTATGCCATGCGCTCAAACCAAAACTGCTTGAAGCGATAGATAGAAATTTCAAAGAATTTACCATTGTAACTGTTGATATTTCAGTTGAGCAGGAAATAGCGGCACATTTTAGTGTTTTTGCAATTCCTACGATACTCGTTTTTTTAGACGGCAGGGAATTTTTGCGAAAATCCCGTCATATGAGTGTGGATGAGGTTATTCGGGAGATACGCCGTCCTTATGAAATTATGATCTCTTAATATCCTTTTGTAATATTATATAAAATAATACAATGTTTGTAAGCTTCTTGTAACCTTTTGAAAGGATAAGCAGTGAATAAAATTGTTCCGAGAAATAACGAAATAACACTCGCAGAAGATGAGTTTATAGTTTCTAAAACTGATACAAAAGGAAAAATTCTTTACGGGAATAAAATTTTTATAAAGATTTCCGGTTATGAAGAAAAAGAGTTGCTTGGCCAGCCCCACTCAATACTGAGACATCCTGATATGCCTAAGATTATCTTTAAACTGCTTTGGGAGAGACTCAAAGCGAAAAAAGAGATATTTGCCTATGTGAAAAATCTCTCCAAAGACGGTTCCTATTACTGGGTATTGGCAAATGTCACAGTCACTATGGGAAAAAACGGAGATGTTATTGATTACCATTCTGTAAGGCGTAAACCCTCTGCCAGGGCAATGGCGGTCATTCCGGAGCTTTATGCACAGTTGCTGCAGGAAGAAAAAAGGTCAGGAATGGCTGGCTCAAAACAAATGCTTGACACACTACTCCATGAAAAAAGGACAGGGTATGATGATTTTATCTTCCATTTACAGCACTAAGCAAACACTTTCTCTCTATATGCTTTTAGGTGCCATATTGATTTACACATTGGTTACAGGACAGTATATATTTGCAGGAGCAGTATTTGCCGGACTTATCTCAACATTGCTTTTATCGCTCGCATCAGGTGATATCTGCGATAAAATCTTCCAGGATGAGTTGGTTCGACAGATCAGAGATGTGCTTCTCAAGGCTGGCAAAGGAGAGCTTTCTTATAGAATTACAAACATACCTGATACCCATATAATGCAGGGAGTTGCATGGGGAATCAATGATTTGCTTGATCAGACAGAACAGTATATCCGTGATGTGATTGCTTCGATTGAAAATGCAAATGCGGGATATAACAACAGAATAATCTATGAAAACGGATACAGAGGAGAATTTCTTGCATCCATTCCTGCGCTCAACCATGCCATTACGTCTATAGGAGTATCTCACAAAGCTGCACAAAAAACAAACCTTGGAGAAGTTTTTGATGTCAACAGTAATGGGGGTGTGACACGTGGACTGAATATTATTCAAGAAGATATATCTGATAATCTGGACATATTGCAAAGAATTGCACACAGTACACAAGAGACGGCAGAGGAAGCAACAGAGTCCAAAGTTGTGGTGAATAATATTACAAACAGGCTGGAAGAACTTATCACACTTATTACAAATTCAGATGAAGTCATTCGTGCTTTGAATGAACAGACAGGTGAAATCAATACTATTGTTGATTTGATTAAAGATATTGCAGACCAGACAAATCTGCTGGCACTCAATGCTGCTATTGAAGCAGCGCGTGCCGGAGAGCACGGGCGAGGGTTTGCTGTAGTAGCCGATGAGGTAAGAAAACTGGCAGAAAGAACGCAAAAAGCAACCCAGGAAATCTCTATTACAACCAATACACTCAAGCAGGAAGCGGATGATATCCAAAACAACTCTATGCAGATTACTGATCTTGCAATGCGTTCCCAAGAAGATGTTTCAAAATTTAACAATACACTCAACAGCTTTGCAAACAAAGCAAATGAATCAGCATATGAAGCTGTATTTATGTATGACTCACTCTATACCAGTCTGGCAAAAGTAGACCATATTATACTCAAGCACAAAGCCTACAAGGCGCTTTTAGATGAAAATGAAGCAATGGTAAAAGAGTTTGTTGATCACAATAAATGTAGAATGGGACAGTGGTACAATACCGATGCAAAACAGAAGTTTGGACATACAAAAGCCTATAAAGAGCTGGGGAATGTCCATAAGAGAGTCCATGATAAAATATTTGAAGTAATGCGCTGTGTCCCTGAACATACCTGTATTACGAAAGAAAACCAGGATAATGTTATAAGCGGATTTAAAGATATGGAAGAAGCGAGTTTTAAGATGTTTGATCTCTTTAGAGCAATGGTAAGAGAAGGTAACCCCAAAGTTACGCTTTAAAGGCAATCAGTGATGCCGTAACGGCAACATTGAGTGATTCTACACCTCTGTTCATGGGAATAGAGACAGAATCATTGCAGAGTTTTTCCACTGCATCACTGACGCCTTCGTTTTCATTCCCCAAAACATAGACGGTTTTTTTATCTTCTCTGATATCGTTGAGAGCAGTTTTTGCATGGGAGGAGAGGGAATAGATTTTTGCTTCTTGAAGTTGCGGCAATATCTCTTCAAGTGTATTACAAAAGTAGACAGGCAGTTTAAAAAGCGTGCCGGCACTTGCTTTGACAACAAGAGGAGAAATTTTTGCCGAGTTCTTCTTTGGCAGAATGATACCGTCAATATTTCCTGCAGCACACGAACGTATAATCATTCCTAAATTTTGCGGATTTTGTATACCGTCAAGTGCAATGAGTCTGTATTGCTGCAGTTCTTTTATTTTGTTTACATGTAAATATGTTTTAGAAACTATATCAATGGCTACTCCCTGATCCTGTTTCGCATTTTTGCTTATGCGTGAAAGAGCGGCTTTGTTATGTTTCACTGTTTCGATATTACGCTCTTTTGCAAGTAAAAGAATCTTTTTTATTGCTCCGTCAGGTTTGTTTGAATCTGCCAGATGCAGTTTGTGAATTTCAATAGAACTGTCTTGGAGTATTTCTACAACGACATTTCTTCCGTACAAGGTAATGATTTTTTCAAAAAAAGCTTTTTTTTCTTTATACTCTTGAGAGTCTTTCATATTGTGTTTCTCCTATTCTATTATATTGTATACAATTTCTTTTTTTAGTTTTTGCTCTGTAATCTCGTGAACCTGTAAATTTTCTATCTCAAGTTTCATAAAATCATTCAGAGAGTTTACACCGGCTTTTGCAATTTCACGCAAAACAATTCCCCGATAGGCTTTTGCCCAGTGTGAAACTGTTTTTCCGTTTTTTAAAAATTTCAGTGTTGTATGCGGTTGCGTGAGTTTGTAAAATTTATTATAATAGCCTGCCCGTAAATCTAAAATATCATTGCCTCCAAGATATAAATCAAGCTGGTAGGAAAAACGTTCTTTGTAAAATTTATCCGGTGCAATATCACCGATACTGTTTCCCTGTTTGACTTTATAGTTTGCAATTACATCACCACCGAGTACAGGACCGTAAAGATTTGAAAATATAAGAGTATTGTTTTTGAGATGCTCTTGCGCACTTTCATTGAGTTCAGCATATTTCAGGTAGTCATAGGCTACACCCTGATAGCGTTCTATCGCACACATCAAAGCAGAATTGTATATGTCGTTTATGTATGGCCAGCATTCACTGAATTTTTTAAAACCAAAAAGTTCTTTTATTTTTTCTTCATTAGCACTTAATACTATAGTATTATAAGCGTCCAAAATTTCTTTCCTGGCATTTAATGCACCAAAAAGGTCTTTTGCTTTTTCGTTTCCGCCGCTCTTTTTCCCTTCTGATGGAGAAAATAGTATTTTTAACATTATTTATATACCTTTGTAAAAACTGTTAATGCAATTATATCTACATAAATGCTATAATATTTCCAAAACAGCAAAAAGTGTATAAAATGTATGAAAACAGCATAAAAATTTTAGGTGCCTATGGAACTAAAGCCAAAGGTTTTGGAACAACATCCTTTATGTTGGATGCCGCAACTGTGATTGATGCCGGAAATCTTTTAAATGCTTTGGCCGAGAACTCTTTACATGTAGAGTATATTTATTTAACACATTCTCACCTTGATCATATAGCGGATATAGCTTATATTGTAGACAACTATTTTTTACAAAGAAGAAAAACTTTGCATATCATAAGCTTGCCCCAAACAATACAGGCATTAAAAAAACATTTTTTTAATGACATAATATGGCCGGATTTTTCCAAAATTCCTTTGGAAGGCTCAGAAGAAATGAGCATCAGATACAGAGATGTACATTGTAACGAGACATATACACTCAATAACAAAACAACTATTATGCCAATTGAAACGGACCATACGGTTCCGAGTTGCGGCTATATTTATAAAGTAAACAACAAAGGTGTACTTATAACGGCAGATACACTCTCTCTTGAAAATATTATAAACAGACTGAACAATGACAGAGAAATAAAGTCGCTTGTTATTGAATGCTCTTTTCCTTCAAGTATGGAAAAACTAGCAAGAGTAAGCAAACACCTGACACCAAAACTGCTTTTTAAAGCATTGCAGAAATTACAAAGAGATGATATAAGACTCTATATTAACCATATCAAACCGTCATATTTAAAAGAGATTACTGAAGAAATAGAAGAATTTGGGAGAAATTTTAGGCCAATTCTACTAAAAGACGGTGATTTTATAAATTTCTGAGAAAAACCCTTGACATTGAATTTGTTTTGCACTATAATTCTGGCTCAAATTCGATGCCGACATAGCTCAGTTGGCTAGAGCAGCTGATTTGTAATCAGCAGGCCCGGGGTTCAAATCCTCGTGTCGGCACCATTGAATTTTGAATATTAGAAACAGTGTTAGACCAGAAAAACATTTTATAAATGTACACGTGGTGGGATAGTCAAGTGGCCAACGACGGCAGACTGTAAATCTGCTCCCTATGGGTTCAGAGGTTCGACTCCTCTTCCCACCACCACTCATATGCGGGTGTAACTCAGTGGCTAGAGTTCCTGCCTTCCAAGCAGGCTGTCGAGGGTTCGAATCCCTTCACCCGCTCCATCTGAGATTCTGGAAGCTGAAGTATAATTTCTATCTTACTTCATACAATCTGTATATTTGTAAAATATATATTTATATAGAATATTCTAATCACAAAAAAACTAATATCAAAATAAAAGAATTATTCAATTATTGCTTAATATAATCTCGTTTGCTCTCGTGGCTCAGGGGTAGAGCACTTCCTTGGTAAGGAAGAGGTCGGCGGTTCAAATCCGCTCGTGAGCTCCATTTAAGTAAAATTATGTTTTAATTAAGCAATAATTGAATGATTTTTGGGTATAATTCCATTTCAATTCAAAATTAAAGTCGGAGAACATTATGGCAAAAGAAAAGTTTGAACGTAACAAACCCCATGTTAACATCGGTACAATTGGTCACGTTGACCACGGTAAAACAACATTAACAGCAGCTATTACTGCAGTACTTGCAGTTAAAAATGATGCAAAATTTATGGATTATGATGCAATCGATAATGCACCTGAAGAAAGAGAGCGTGGTATTACTATCGCTACTTCACACGTAGAGTATGAAACAGACAACCGTCACTATGCGCACGTTGACTGTCCTGGTCACGCGGATTATGTTAAAAACATGATTACAGGTGCTGCACAAATGGACGGTGCTATTCTTGTTGTTTCTGCAGCGGATGGCCCAATGCCACAAACTCGTGAGCATATCCTTCTTTCAAAACAAGTTGGTGTTCCGTACATCGTTGTTTTCATGAACAAAGAAGATATGGTTGATGATGAAGAGTTGTTAGAGTTGGTTGAAATGGAAATTCGTGAACTGCTTGATATGTATGAATTCCCAGGTGATGACACTCCAATCACTGCAGGTTCAGCATTAAAAGCTCTTGAAGAAGCAAAAGCAGGTACTTTGGGTGAATGGTCTGAGAAGATTGTTGAGCTTATGAAAACTGTTGATGAGTATATTCCTGAACCAGAACGTGAAACTGACAAAGATTTCTTAATGCCTGTTGAAGATGTTTTCTCAATCTCTGGTCGTGGTACAGTTGTTACTGGACGTATCGAGCGTGGTGTTATTAAAGTTGGTGAAGAAGTAGAAATCGTTGGTATCCGTGATACACAAAAAACTACTGTAACCGGTGTTGAAATGTTCCGTAAAGAAATGGAGCAAGGTGAAGCCGGTGACAACTGTGGTATTCTTGTTCGTGGTATTGCGAAAGATGAAGTTGAGCGTGGTCAAGTACTTTGTAAGCCGGGTACAATTACACCTCACACTAAATTTACTGCAGAAATCTATGTTCTTAGTAAAGATGAGGGTGGTCGTCATACTCCATTCTTCAATGGTTACCGTCCACAGTTCTATGTACGTACTACAGACGTTACTGGAGCAATCACTTTACCAGAAGGTACTGAGATGGTAATGCCAGGTGATAACGTAAGTATTACTGCTGAGTTAATTCACCCAATTGCAATGGAAAAAGGTACTAAGTTCGCTATCCGTGAGGGTGGACGTACAGTTGGTGCCGGTGTTGTTGCAGAGATTCTTGCATAATTAGCCTTTGGCTAATATGCAAAATCCTTTAAAAGGTTCCTTAATATGAGAGAAGCAATACACTTGGGTTGTGAGAAATGTACAAGACGTAATTATCACACAACAAAAAACAAAAAGACTCACACTGAGAAATTTTCAGTACGTAAATACTGTAAATGGTGTAAAGAGCACACAATTCACAAAGAGATGAAACTGTAATAACAGTTCATTTTTTTGTAACAAATGAAGGCACTAGTGCCGCGGGTTTCCTGCCGAAGGAAACTCAGCGTTAGCGTAGATATCGGGACTTGTTCCGATGTCGTCACTATTAAATAATTGGTGCCTAAATTTTGTAAAAATTTAGGCGTATAGCTCCAATGGTAGAGCACCGGATTCCAAATCCGGGTGTTGGGAGTTCGAGTCTCTCTACGCCTGCCACACATTTATTATAAGTAGAGCAGATCTGCTTTATTTATAACAAATGACATTTCAATATATGGAAAAGATAGATGAATTTAAGTAAAGTAATAAGTAACGCAAGACTGGAACTGAGCAAAGTTATCTTTCCTACCAAAAGTCAGGTAAAACAGGCATATATAGCAGTTGTTATTGTAGTTTCTGCAATAGCAGCATTTCTTGCATTGGTTGACTTGCTTATGTCATCTGTTATGTCTGCAATTTTAGGTTAAGGAGTAAAAAATGGCACATCAATGGTACTCTATACAGACCTATGGCAGTGACAGAACAGTGAGAGATGCAATCTTTAATATGATAAAAGAACATGGTTTGGAAGAGCATATTACCGATGTAATAGTTCCTACAGAGGATGTTATTGAAGTAAAAGACGGAAAGAAGAAGGTGAGTGAGAGATCTTTGTATTCCGGTTATGTGTTCGCCCGCATAGATTTAAATACAGAAATTCAGCATATGATTCAGTCAATACCGAAAGTATCAGGTTTTATCGGGGAAGGAAACACACCTACACCTTTGAGCGAACATGACATTAATGTTATTTTGGATCGTGTGAACAACCGTGCCGCACCAAAACCAAAAGTATTTTTTGATAATGGTGAAACGGTACGTATTATTGACGGACCTTTTGCCAACTTTACGGGAACAGTTGATGAGTATGACCTTGAACACGGCACTCTTAAGCTGAATGTTTCAATCTTTGGCAGAGCTACTCCTGTAGATATTTCTTACACACAGGTAGAAAAAATAATCTAATAAAGAACCCTGCTACGCTAAGGCTAGGTTTTAATTTTTTGAAACTTAACCTTAGCGTAGTAAACTGGACCTCGTTTGGATTACGTAATTAAATAATGAAAAGGACAAAAAATGGCAAAAAAAGTCATGGATTATATCAAGCTACAAATAGAAGCTGGTAAAGCTAACCCGGCTCCACCAGTAGGACCTGCATTAGGACAACGTGGTGTTAATATCATGGAATTCTGTAAAGCATTCAATGAAAAAACAAAAGATAAAATGGGATTTAAAGTTCCTGTTATTATTACAGTTTACAATGACAGAAGTTTTTCTTTTGTTACAAAACAACCACCTGCTTCTGAACTTTTAATGAAAGCAGCCGGACTGAAAAAAGGAAGTGACAATCCTCTTAAAAACAAAGTAGGGTCATTAACTCGTGCACAGCTTATGGAAGTTGTAGAAGCTAAAATCGAAGATTTAAATACTGACGACAAAGAGATGGCTGCAAATACTTTGGCTGGTTCTGCCCGTTCAATCGGTATAGAAATCAAAGACTAGTAAAAACAATCATCGACCACAGTGATTTCAAAATTATGTGGCAGAATTAATATGGAGATTTGTAATGAGCAAAAGATATAAACAATTATTAGAAAAAATTGACAAAACAAAATCATACAGTGTAGAAGAAGCTTCTGCAACAGTAAAAGATTTAAAAAGTGCAAAGTTCGACGAAACAGTTGAAATTGCAATGAACTTGAATGTAGATCCTCGTCACGCAGACCAAATGGTTCGCGGTGCTATCGTTCTTCCTCATGGAACCGGTAAAACAGTTCGTGTTGCTGTATTTGCCAAAGGTGCCAAAGCTGATGAAGCAAAAGCTGCAGGTGCAGACATCGTTGGAACTGATGATTTGGTTGCACAAATCAAAGAGGGAATTTTTGATTTTGATGTTGTTGTTGCAGCACCTGACTGTATGGGTCTTGTAGGTCAAATTGGTCGTATTCTTGGGCCAAAAGGATTGATGCCAAATCCTAAAACTGGAACTGTAACACCTGATGTTGCAACAGCTGTGAAAAATGTCAAAGGCGGCCAGGTTAACTTTAGAGTTGACAAAAAAGGTAATATCCATGCCGGTATAGGGAAAGCAAGCTTTGAAGCTTCTCAAATTGCAGAGAATTTAACAACATTTCTTTCTGCAATCAATAAACAAAAACCTGCCTCTGCAAAAGGGCGTTATATTAAAAATGCAGCATTGAGTCTAACTATGAGTCCTGCAGTTAAACTTGATGTTGTAGAGTTGGCAGATATCAAATAAGCGGGCTAAAGCCCCTCATAGGAAAAAACCAAATTTTTTCCTATGCTGAAATAAAAGTTTTTATTGTAGTATAAAATATATATTACAATAAAGATTTTCATTTTGGAAATCTGAATTACTTGGACTAAAGATAGTTGGGGGTATCTGCCGTGTCGGCAGTGAGCTTAATCGTACCCTTTCGCCCCGCTTGAAGTTATGTCTGGAAAGGAGAACTATATATGCTTAAGTCAAAAAAAGCTGAAGTAATTGAGCAGTTAACTACTTCATTTGCCAATACTACGGCAGTTGTTATATGTGACTACAAAGGTTTAACTGTAAGTGAACTTGAAGAGTTACGTAAATCTGCTCGTGCAAAAGACACAAGTGTTCAGGTTGTTAAAAATACTTTAGCAACAATTGCACTGAATAATGCTGAGATGAGTGGTGTTGAAATCAAAGATACAAATATTTTTATTTGGTCTGATGATGTTATCAATGCTGCTAAAATCGCGGCTGATTTCGCCAAAGATCATGACAAGTTCGTGATTAAAGCCGGTTATTTAGATAAAGAACCTGCAGACGTAGCTAAAATCGAAGCATTCGCAAAACTTCCTGGTCGTGATGAACTTCTCGGTATGCTTGCTGCTACCTGGATGGCTCCAATTACAAATATGGCAATTGGAATTGATGCTTTACGCAAAAAGAAAGAAGAAGAGGAAGCGTAAGCTTTCTTTACAATATATAAAATAAAATTAAGGAGCTAATATTATGGCTGTTACTAAAGAAGATGTATTAGAGTTTATTTCTGGACTTTCTGTTTTAGAATTATCTGAACTTGTTAAAGAGTTTGAAGAAAAATTTGGTGTTTCTGCACAACCTGTTGCTGTTGCTGGTGTTGCCGGTGATGCTGGCGCTGCTGCTGCTGAGCAGACTGAATTCAATGTTGTTTTAACTGATGTCGGTGCGAAAAAAATCGGTGTTATTAAAGCGGTTCGTGCTTTAACTGGTCTTGGACTAAAAGAAGCAAAAGAAGCATGTGAAAGCTTACCGTCTACAATCAAAGAGGGTGTAGATAAAGAAACTGCTGAAGAGGCAAAAGCTGCTTTAGAAGAAGCTGGTGCTACAGTAGAAGTTAAGTAGTCTTAACTTAAAAACAAAGAGGGTTTTGTCCCTCTTTTTTGGGCGCTTTAGCGAAGAGAACGGACTCTCTTGGCTAAAGTGCCCTTATGTCGTTTATAAGCACTATAAAAAAATCTCTTAATAGCTAAGAGTAAAACAATCTATCTGGTGACGACTGGATACGATATGCTTGAACTTATCAAGTCCCTAATTAACAACTTATCGAGGTAGCCTATGTTAAACACTTTATATTCCGGAAACCGTCTTCGTATAGACTTCTCTAAAACTCCTCAAGAAATTGAAGTACCAAATTTACTCCAACTGCAACAAAGCTCATATGATACATTTTTAATGTTAAATGCAAAAGACAGAGCGACAAGCGGTATTGAAAAAGTTTTTCAATCTGTTTTTCCTATTCATGATGCACAAAACAGATTAACTGTTGAATATATCGGTTCTGAAGTCACGAACCCAAAATATACCGTTCGTGAATGTATGGAAAGAGGGCTTACCTATGCAGTAAGCCTTAGAATGAAAACACGCCTTATTTTGTGGGACAGAGATGAAAACACAAAAGAAAAACTTGGTGTAAAAGATATAAAAGAGCAGAGTATATTCGTTCGTGATATTCCGCTTATGACCGATAGAACTTCTTTTATTATCAACGGTGTTGAACGCGTTGTAGTCAACCAGTTACACCGATCACCTGGTGTTATCTTTAAAGAAGAAGAGTCAACTACTGCAGGAAACAAATTAATTTATACCGGACAGATTATTCCTGACCGCGGTTCATGGCTCTATTTTGAGTATGATCCTAAAGATATTCTCTATATGAGAATCAATAAACGTCGTAAAGTACCTGTAACAATCATGTTCCGTGCTTTGGGATATTCCAAACAGGATATTTTAAAACTCTTTTACCCGATTCAGACAATAAAAATCAATGACAATACTTTTTCTATGGATTTTAATCCTAAAGATTATGCAACACGTATCTCTTATGATTTGGTTGATATGAATGGTAAAGTGCTTGTTGCTGCAGGCAAAAGACTTTCAAGCAAAAAAGTACAAAAACTTTTAGATGACGGTGTGAAAGAAGTTCAGTATCCTTTGGAAATACTCTTGGACAGATATTTGGCTGAGCCTATCATTGACCCGGAAACAGGGGAAGTGTTATTTGATACAATGACACATATAGATGAGACCAAATTAAAGAAAATGGCTGAAATCGGCGTAACAGAATTCAAAATTGCCAATGATATTGCCGAAGGTGTTGACAGTTCTATTATCAACGCATTCAATGCCGATACAGATTCTCTGAAGCTTTTAAAACAGACAGAAGATATTGAAGATGAGAATGATTTGGCTGCGATTCGTATCTACAAAGTGATGCGTCCGGGCGAGCCTGTAACCAAAGAGGCTGCAAAAATATTTGTAAACCAGCTTTTCTTTGATCCTGAGAGATATGATTTGACTCAGGTTGGCCGTATGAAAATGAATCACAAACTTGGAATGAATATTCCTGAGTATGTGACTGTTTTAACACACGAAGATATTATAGAATCTGTAAAATATGTTATTAAAGTAAAAAACGGACAGGGTCATCTGGATGACAGAGACCACTTGGGTAATCGTCGTATTCGTTCCATCGGTGAATTATTAGGAAACGAGTTACACAACGGTCTTGTGAAAATGCAAAAAGCAATTCGTGACAAGCTCTCTACTATGAGCGGACCGATGAATGAGCTTATGCCTCATGATTTGATTAACTCAAAAATGATTACCTCTACAATCATGGAATTCTTTTCAGGCGGTCAGCTTTCTCAGTTTATGGACCAGACAAATCCACTCTCTGAAGTGACACACAAACGTCGTCTTTCGGCTCTTGGTGAAGGCGGTCTTGTCAAAGAACGTGCCGGGTTTGAAGTACGTGATGTCCATCCTACACATTATGGTAGAATCTGTCCTGTTGAAACGCCGGAGGGACAAAATATCGGTCTTATCAATACACTTGCAATGTATGCAAAAGTAAACGAGCATGGATTTATTGAAGCTCCTTACAAAGTGATGAAAGACGGAAAAGTTACTCATGAAATTGTCTATCTGACGGCAACACAGGAAGAGGGTAAAAAAATTGCCGCAGCTTCTAACAAACTGGATGAAAACGGTCAGTTTGTTGAAGATTTGATTGCTGTAAGACAGGACGGGGAAATCCTTTTACGTGATCCCAAAGAGTGTGAATATGCAGATCTCTCTTCACAGATGGTTGTCGGTGTAGCCGCGTCACTGATTCCGTTCTTGGAGCATGATGATGCCAACCGTGCACTTATGGGATCAAACATGCAACGTCAGGCAGTGCCTCTTTTACGTGCAAATGCACCAATGGTTGGAACGGGCGTTGAAAAACTGGTTGCCCGTGATGCATGGGAATGTGTCAAAGCAAAACGTGCCGGTAAAATTGAAAAAGTTGACGGTAAACACATTTATGTGATGGGTGAAGAAGACGGCGAAATCTTTATTGACTATTATCCGTTACAAAAAAATCTTCGAACCAACCAAAACACCTCTTTTACACAAAAACCGATTGTAAAAGTCGGTGAAATGGTAAAGAAAAACCAGATCATTGCCGATGGTCCAAATATGGACAAAGGGGAACTGGCGCTTGGTGTCAATGCAATGGTTGCTTTCATGCCGTGGAACGGGTATAACTTTGAGGATGCTATAGTCATCTCAGAACGTTTAATCCGTCAAGACGCTTTTACTTCAGTGCATATTTATGAAAAAGAGGTAGAAGCCCGTGAATTGAAACACGGTGTCGAAGAGATTACCCGTGATATCCCGAATGTTCGTGATGATGAACTGGCACATCTCGATGAATCAGGTATTGTTAAAATCGGTACAAATGTCAAAGGCGGTATGATTCTTGTCGGAAAAGTTTCTCCAAAAGGGGAAGTGAAACCAACACCGGAAGAGCGTCTTTTACGCGCAATTTTTGGCGAAAAAGCCGGTCATGTCGTCAATAAATCACTCTACTGTCCGCCGTCAATGGAAGGGGTGGTTGTAGATATTAAAGTATTTACAAAAAAAGGTTATGACAAAGATCCTCGTGCATTGGAACTTGAAAAAGAGGAGAGAGACTACCTTGAACGCGAGCATTATGACAGACTTATTATGATAGATAAAGAAGAGATGCTTCGTGTGACAAAACTTCTCACCCGTGAACCGTTACAGAGTGACATCAAAATAGGTGATACCGAGTATAAGGCCGGAGAAAAAATCAACGGAGATGATTTAAAAGAAGTAAACCGTTTTGCTATGAATGCAATCGTCAAATCTTTTTCACAAGAGATTCAGGATGAGTACAACAAAACGAAAAGTCATTTCCAGAAGCAAAAAAGAGTTTTCAGAGATGAACATGAAGAGAAACTCACTATATTGGAAAAAGACGACATTTTACCAAACGGTGTTGTGAAGTATGTAAAAATCTATATAGCAACAAAACGTCATCTCAAAGTCGGTGACAAGATGGCCGGACGTCACGGAAACAAAGGTATTGTTTCTATTATAGTTCCTGAGGTAGATATGCCGTATATGGAAGACGGACGTTCTGTTGATGTCTGTTTGAATCCGCTTGGTGTACCTTCTCGTATGAATATCGGTCAGATTTTGGAAATGCACCTCGGTATGGTAGGTCGTGAACTCGGCGATCAGATACAGGCAGAGTTTGACTCAAAACAAAAAGACTATATACAAAATCTTCGTGCAAAAATGATCGAAATAGCTGATGTTGCAGGAATGATGAAAGCTTCTGAAGTTATCGGAAATATGAGTGATGAAGAGTTTCTGATCCATGCAAGAGACTGGGCCAAGGGTGTTAAATTTGCTGCACCTATTTTTGAAGGGACAAATGCTGAAGAGTTTGAAAAACTCTACAAACTGGCAAATATGGATGCTGACGGCAAACGTGTACTTTATGACGGAAAAACCGGTGAGAAGATGAAAGAGCGTGTCAATGTCGGTTACATGTACATCTTAAAACTGCATCACCTGGTAGATGAAAAGATCCATGCCCGTTCAACCGGACCATACTCGCTTGTTACACAACAACCGGTTGGTGGTAAAGCACTCTTTGGTGGTCAAAGATTCGGTGAGATGGAAGTCTGGGCACTTGAAGCATATGGTGCTTCAGCAGTTCTAAAAGAGATGTTGACTATCAAATCAGATGATGTTGATGGTCGTGTACGTGCTTACAAAGCACTTACAAAAGGTGAATTGGTACCAGAATCTGGTATTCCTGAAACACTATTTGTATTAACAAAAGAGCTGCAGGCATTGGCTCTTGATGTAGATATTATGGACGAGGTAGAAGACGATGAGTAAATTAGTACCGGTAGAAGTAACAGAAGACAGCAGACCAAAAGATATAAAACAGCTCCAGTTCCGTTTGGCATCCCCTGAAAAGGTAATGTCATGGAGTCACGGAGAGGTTAAAAAGCCAGAAACTATTAATTATCGTACTTTAAAACCTGAGCGTGACGGTTTGTTTTGTGCAAAAATCTTTGGACCTGTAAGGGACTATGAGTGTCTTTGCGGCAAGTATAAAAAGATGCGCTATAAAGGTGTGGTATGTGAAAAATGTGGTGTTGAAGTAACATCTACAAAAGTACGTCGTACACGTATGGGACACATTGAATTGGTGACTCCGGTTGCACATATATGGTATGTAAGTTCACTGCCTTCTCGTATCGGTACGCTGCTTGGTATCAAAATGAAAGATTTAGAGCGTGTACTCTATTATGAAGCATATATCGTCGAAGAGGGCGGAGAGTCCTATTATGATGCAGAGGCTAAAACTCCGGTTTTAAAATATGATGTTTTAAATGAAGAGCAGTACCGTACACTTGTGCAGAGATTTGGTGAGCTTGGTTTCAAAGCCCGTATGGGTGGTGAAGTGATTCGTGATTTATTGGATTCTATTGATTTGGTTGACCTTTTTACTAACTTAAAAGAAGCGATTGGCGAAACAAAATCTGAGGCAAAGAAAAAAACGATTAACAAACGTCTGAAAGTTATTGAGTCATTTTTAAATTCAGGCAACAACCCTGCCTGGATGATGCTGACTGTGCTGCCGGTTCTCCCACCGGATTTACGTCCGTTGGTATCACTTGACGGCGGTAAGTTTGCCGTATCTGATGTAAATGATTTATATCGTCGTGTTATTAACCGTAATCAGCGTTTAAAACGTCTTGTAGAACTTGAAGCACCTGAAATTATTGTCAGAAACGAAAAGCGTATGTTACAGGAGTCTGTAGATGCACTTTTTGACAATGGTCGCCGTGCAAATGCGGTAAAAGGCGCAAACAAACGTCCTTTGAAATCTTTAAGTGAAATCATTAAAGGAAAGCAGGGGCGTTTTAGACAAAACCTGCTTGGTAAACGTGTTGACTTTTCCGGACGTTCTGTCATTGTTGTCGGACCAAGTTTGCGAATGGATGAGTGCGGACTGCCGAAAAAAATGGCACTCGAACTCTTTAAGCCGCATTTGATTGCCAAACTTGAAGACAAAGGTTATGCAACAACGGTAAAAGCTGCCAAAAAAATGATAGAAGAAAAAACAAATGAAGTTTGGGAGTGTCTTGCAGAGATTGTTGACGGGTATCCGATTATGCTTAACCGTGCACCGACACTGCATAAACTTTCTATTCAGGCGTTTCACCCTAAACTGATAGACGGAAAAGCAATTCAGCTTCACCCATTGGTTTGTGCGGCATTTAATGCCGACTTTGACGGGGATCAGATGGCTGTACACGTACCGCTTTCTTCTGCTGCTATAGCTGAATGTAAAGTGTTGATGCTGGCTTCTATGAACATTTTGCTTCCTGCATCCGGAAAGGCTATTGCTACACCTTCTCAGGATATGGTACTTGGTATTTACTATCTTTCACTTGAGAAAAACGGTGTGAAGGGTTCTAACAAACTTTTTGCAAATGTTGATGAGATCCGAATTGCTTTAGAACATGACGCACTTGACTTGCACGCTAAGGTTAGAACACGTGTTGACGGACGTATTATTCACACAACTGCAGGTCGTCTTTTGATTAAGGCAATTCTTCCTGATTTTGTTCCGGCTGAGCTTTGGAACAAAGTAATGAAGAAAAAAGCTATTAATGAGATTGTTGATTATGTACAAAAACACGGGGGAATTGGCATCACTGCATCTTTCCTTGACCGTTTGAAAGATTTGGGTTTCAAGCATGCGACAGAAGCCGGTGTGTCAATTTCAGCGGATGATATTCGTGTGCCTGATATGAAACCTGCAAAAATTGCAGAGTCTAAAGCAAGAGTCATTGAGATTCAAAAACAGTTTGAAGCGGGACTGTTGACTGAGCAGGAACGTTACAATAAGATCATTGATGTCTGGACAGATACAAACAATACACTTGCAGCAGAAATGATGCAACTTGTACAGACGGACAAAGACGGTTTTAACTCTATTCATATGATGGCAGATTCCGGCGCTCGTGGTTCTGCAGCGCAGATTCGCCAGCTTGCCGGTATGCGTGGTCTGATGGCAAAACCGTCAGGAGAAATTATTGAAACACCGATTATTTCTAACTTTAAAGAGGGTCTTAATGTCATTGAATACTTTATTTCAACACACGGTGCGCGTAAAGGTCTTGCAGATACGGCACTTAAAACTGCCAATGCAGGGTATTTGACTCGTAAACTTGTTGATGTTGCACAGAATGTTAAAATTGTTGAGCATGACTGTCATACGCACGAAGGGATAGAGATTTCTGATATATCTGATCAAAATACATTGATAGAATCATTGGAAGACAGACTCAACGGTCGTGTTCTTGCGGATGATGTTATTGACCCTATCTCCAATGAAATTCTTTATGCTGAGGGAACACTTTTAGATGAAGTTTCTGCAAAAGTTATTGCTGAGTCAGGTATCAAAACAGCGGTAATCAGAACACCGACTACATGTAAAAGCGAAGAAGGTGTATGTGCCCTGTGTTATGGTGTGAACCTTGCAACCGGATATATTGTTCGTCCTGGTGAAGCGATAGGTATTATTGCGGCACAGTCTATCGGTGAGCCTGGTACACAGTTGACACTGCGTACATTCCACGTTGGTGGAACGGCATCTTCTACTGCACAGGAACGTCAGGTTGTTGCAGAAAAAGAAGGTTTTATACGTTATTACAACCTTAAAACGTATAAAAACAAAGAGGGTAAAAATATTGTTGCCAATCGCCGTAATGCGGGTGTTTTACTGGTTGAACCAAAAATCAAAGCACCGTTTGCGGGAACTGTTGAGATTCAGACGATTCATGATGAAGTCATTATCAGTGTAAAATCCGAAGATGAAACTGTTCGTTATTCACTGCGTAAGCTTGAAATAGCGAAGCCGAATGAACTTGCGGGAGTCAGCGGACAGATTGAAGGAAAATACTATTTCCCTCATAAAAACGGGGAAAAAGTCGAGGCACTGGATTCTATTGTTGAAACAATCAAAGACGGATGGAACGTACCTAGCCGTATTCCGTATGCATCAGAACTTTTAGTTGATGACGGTGCACCTGTTACGAAAAAGATTCTTGCAAAAGAAGAGGGTACTGTGAAGTACTTCTTGCTCAAAGGGGACTACCTTGAGAGATTTGAAGGCCTGAAGTCAGGATATGAAGTTGTAGAAAAAGGTCTTTTTGCCGCTGTAATTGATACAAACAACCGTGAAGCGATTCGTCATTATATTGCACGCGGTTCAGTTATTGTAACAGATGACAATGAAAGTGTAGACAGAGATACAGTTATTGCGAAACCTTCCTCTGATGAATCAGTTGTGATCGCCGAATGGGATCCGTACTCTAACCCGATTATTTCAGAAGCTAACGGTGTTGTGAAATATGAAGATATCATTGTCGGAACAACTGCGAGTGAGCAGCTTGATGAGTTGACCGGTAAAACGCGTTTGATGATTAATGACCACATCTCTTCAGAGTATAAGCCTGCAATAGTACTGGCAACAGAAGACGGAGAACTTTTGCGTTATGCAATTGAGCCAAAATCATCTGTGTATGTTGCTGACGGTGCTGAAGTGAAAGTGGCTGACATATTGGCAAAAACGCCAAAAGCATTGCAAAAATCATCAGATATTACCGGGGGTCTTCCACGTGTATCTGAACTTTTTGAAGGTCGTCGTCCTAAAGCAACCGCACTGATTTCTGAAATTGACGGTGTTGTCAGCTTTGGAAAACCGCTTCGCGGAAAAGTAAGAATTATTGTCAGCAATGCAGACAACGGAATTGTAAAAGAGTATTTTGTTGACAAATCACATGAGCCGGTTGTAAATCCGGGTGACTTTGTGCATGCCGGTGAGCGATTGACTACGGGTATTTTATCTTCTCATGAACTTTTACGTATCATGGGTGTCAAAGCACTGTATAACTATCTTGTATCTGAAGTACAGCAGGTATATCGTTCTCAGGGGGTTAACATTGCCGACAAACACATTGAAGTCATCTTTACCCAAATGTTGCGTCAGGTAAAAATTGTAAAATCCGGCGATACAAAATTCATAGAAGGTGATTTGGTTTCCAAGGTGAAATTTACTCAGGAAAATGAAAAGATTATGCGTCTTGGCGGTCGTCCTGCGATTGCTGAACCGTTCCTGGTCGGTATTACCCGTGCGGCAGTTTCAGCTGACTCTATTATTTCAGCGGCATCATTCCAGGATACTACGAAAGTATTGACAGAAGCGGCAGTTTCGGCAAAAGTTGACAATCTTGAAAACCTGAAAGAAAATGTTATTATCGGCCGTACTATTCCTGTTGGAACCGGTATCTACAAAGATCAAAATATAGAATTTGAGATTGAAGAAGAGTAAAGGTTTCTTTTTATATTCAGAATATGAGCAAAGCCCATATTCTGATCACTGCGTTCGGCACTAAAGCTAGTCTCTTTACGAGAGCCAGAGTTTTTACATTAGTAATATGTGCACACTAATCTAAGATCCACTTTAATAATTCCTTAAAATAAGCTAACTTTAATTACAATTTTTGTATTATTTCGTGTCTATAACTCTCTAAAATTTTTAGTGAGTTTTATTCTACTGGAAAATTTAAGAAAAAAGGAATTGTATGCCTACAATCAATCAATTGATTCGTAAAGAGCGTAAACGTGTGATTAAAAAATCAAAATCACCTGCTCTTGACTCATGTCCACAGCGTCGTGGTGTATGTACACGTGTTTACACAACTACACCTAAAAAACCTAACTCGGCTTTAAGAAAAGTTGCCAAAGTCAGATTAACTTCCGGTTTTGAAGTTATTTCATATATCGGTGGTGAAGGTCACAACCTTCAAGAACACTCAATCGTTCTTGTACGTGGCGGTCGTATTAAAGATTTACCGGGTGTGAAGTATCATATCGTTCGTGGTGCACTTGATACTGCCGGTGTTGCTAACCGTATGGTTGCCCGTTCTAAATACGGAACTAAAAAACCAAAAAAATAATCTGAGATTATTTTTTTAACTATATTCAAAAATAGCTACAGGATTAATCTTAAGTGATTAATTTTGAGTAAATTTTGAAAAAAATTGAAGTAAGGAAAATTACAAATGAGAAGAAGAAAAGCTCCCGTTCGTGAAATTATGCCAGATCCAGTTTATGGAAGCAAAATTTTAACGAAATTTATAAATAAAATTATGTTAGATGGTAAAAAATCTACAGCTGAAAAAATCATCTACAGTGCAATGGATATCATTAGCTCTCGTGGAGAAAAATCAGGAATAGATACATTTAATGAAGCTATTGAGAATATTAAACCTATTATAGAGGTTAAAAGTCGCCGTGTCGGTGGTGCTACTTATCAAGTTCCAGTAGAAGTACGCCCGGTGCGTCAACAATCTCTTGCAATTAGATGGTTGGTAGATGCAGCTCGTAAACGTAATGAAAGAACAATGGCTGAGAGATTAGCAAATGAATTTATGGATGCTGCAAGTGACAAAGGTGCAGCATTTAAGAAAAAAGAAGATACATATAAAATGGCAGAAGCTAATAAAGCATTTGCTCATTACAGATGGTAACAGGATAACATATGCCAAGAAGTCATAAATTAGAAGATGTAAGAAACATCGGTATTGCTGCACATATTGATGCGGGTAAAACGACAACAACAGAAAGAATTCTTTTCTATACTGGTGTTGAGCATAAAATCGGTGAGGTCCATGACGGGGCTGCTACTATGGACTGGATGGAACAAGAGCAGGAGCGTGGTATTACGATTACTTCTGCTGCGACTACCTGTGAGTGGAACGGAAAACAGATAAATATTATCGATACTCCGGGCCACGTTGACTTTACTATTGAAGTTGAGCGTTCTATGCGTGTACTTGACGGTGCTGTTTCAGTATTCTGTGCTGTTGGTGGGGTACAACCACAATCAGAAACAGTTTGGAGACAACGTAATCGTTATAAAGTTCCATCTATTGTTTTTGTTAACAAGATGGACAGAACAGGTGCAGACTTTTATGAAGTTGAGCGTCAGATTCGTGATCGTCTTAAAGGGAATCCTATGCCTTTTCAGCTGCCTATCGGTGCTGAAGACAAGTTTGAAGGTGTTGTTGATTTAGTTAAAATGAAAGAGATTGTCTGGGATGAAGATGCTGCGATGGGTTCAAACTACCATGTACAGGATATTCGTCCTGAGTTACAGGAAATTGCAGACGAATACAGAGAAAAAATGCTTGAGACTTTAGCTGAAGTTGAAGGCAATGATGATTTTGCTGAAAAATTCCTTGAAGGCGAAGAAATTTCTGAAGAAGAGATCAAAGCGGCTATCAAATCTGCAACAATCGGCATGGCTGTTGTTCCGATGACTCCGGGTACTGCATTTAAAAACAAAGGTGTTCAGACTCTGCTTGACGCTGTTGTTGACTATCTTCCTTCACCGGTTGAAGCACCGCCAATCATGGGTACTATGATGGATGATGAAGAGAAAGAAGTTGTTGTTGAATCAACTGATGACGGCCCTTTTGCTTCACTTGCTTTCAAAATTATGACTGACCCGTTTGTGGGTGTTCTTACATTTATCCGTGTATACCGCGGTTCTTTAGAATCAGGCTCGTACGTACACAACACGACAAAAGACAAAAAAGAGCGTATCGGCCGTATCTTGAAAATGCATGCTATCAAGCGTGAAGAGATCAAAGAGATATATGCCGGTGAAATCGGTGCCGTTGTCGGACTAAAATCAACAACTACCGGTGATACTTTATGTGATCCTGCTGAGAAAGTTGTACTGGAAAGAATGGATTTCCCTGAGCCGGTTATCTCTGTTGCGGTTGAGCCAAAAACAAAAGCTGACCAGGAAAAAATGGGTATAGCTCTAGGTAAACTTGCTGCGGAAGATCCGTCTTTCAGAGTACACACTGATGATGAAACAGGTCAGACTATTATTTCAGGAATGGGTGAGTTACACCTTGAAATTCTTGTTGACAGAATGAAACGTGAATTCAAAGTTGAAGCAGAAGTCGGTGCTCCGCAGGTTTCTTACCGTGAAACAATCAAGAAAGAAGTCAACCAGGAATACAAGTATGCAAAACAGTCTGGCGGTCGTGGTCAGTTTGGTCATGTATTCTTGAAAGTGAAGCCGGGTGAGCCTGATTCTGGTTTTGTATTTCACAACGAAATCAAAGGGGGAACTGTTCCAAGAGAATATATTCCTGCTGTTGAAAAAGGTTGTGAAGAAGCGATGCAGGCAGGTGTTCTTGCGGGTTATCCTATGGAAGATATTGATGTTACACTGTATGACGGTTCTTACCATGATGTGGATTCAAATGAAATGGCGTTTAAACTCGCTGCTTCAATGGGATTTAAAGAAGCCTGTCGTAAAGCAGATGCTGCTATACTTGAGCCGATGATGAAAGTTGAAGTTGAAGTTCCTGAAGAGTATATGGGTGATGTTATCGGTGACTTGAACCGTAGACGCGGACAGGTAAACAATATGAGTGACCGTGCCGGTAACAAAATTATTGATGCTTTTGTTCCACTTGCCGAAATGTTCGGTTACTCAACCGACCTTCGTTCTGCAACTCAGGGACGTGCAACATATGCAATGGAATTTGATCATTATGAAGAAGTTCCAAGAAATATAGCTGAAGAGATTCAGAAAAAACGTAACGGATAGTATTTTCGTCACAAACTCTCCTTTCTTCTCTCTTTAACGAGAGAGGAGTCTTTCTTCTTTTAAAAATAAAATTCTGTTATAATGGTAAAAATTTTTCAGGCTGATTTGAATGCATAAAATACTACTTTTACTTATACTCGTTACACTGCTTGCGGCACAAAATCCAAAAGCTTTTTCTGCGCTTGGTGATATTGTTTACAATAATGTAGATAAAATTCAGAAGCTTGCAAATATAGATGAGTACGCACCGTACGAAAAGAAAATACAAGAGTATGCTACTGCTGTCAAAAAGTTGAAAAAAGAGGGTTTTTCATTGGATGAGGGAGCGGTTAAAGACAAGATGCGCTATCTAAACAGATTAAGAGAACTTTCACGAACAAATGATTTTTTTGTACGCTCTGTCAAAAGAAATTTGGATTTGGCAATCGAAAATGAAAATTCAAAACTTTTCACAAAACTGGCAAACAGCGGACTGATTGATGAAAAAAGAAGTAAAAGCAAGATACTCGATTACTATTTTGCACATTCTGATGATGTCAATACAACAGGAATAATACAAAAATATTTGGATGAAGATAAAAAACTACAGGCAAAAAAAGAGCGTAAAAAAAGCCTGCTGCAACGAAAAAAAGAACGAGAATTGGAAAAAATTCAAAGAATCAGAAAAAAAGACAAACTCGAACAGCAAAAACTGGAAGAGCAACTTAACAAAGAAGTACAAAAGAAAAAGTTACAAATTAGAGAAGAACAAAAAAAAGAGCTCTCTAAGACCATATAAATTTTTCGTGTTCGTGCGGTCTGCCTTGAAGCGTGAGGTAAGGAGTATACTGGGCTTTATAAGAAAGAGAAGGGCATCCTTCTACATAGTACCCCAAATATATCCATTTTTTGTTTGTATTTTTAGCATATTTTATCTGATTATACAGGGAGAGTTTACCTAAGGAGTACTGGGCATAATCAGGATCATAATAAAAATAGATTGATGATATTCCGTTTTCAAGAATATCTATCAAATCTACTGCAATGAGCTTTTGCTGATCATAATACAGTACTTCATAGCCAAAGTCAGCATGGCCTGTGACAAAAGAGTTATAGTAGTGCTGTGCAGTTGTCGCAGAGTAGTCCCACCCTTTTTTATCATGCATATAAAGATGGTACTTTTCAAACAGTTCAAGGTGCTCCTGGGTTACACTCGGTACCTGTATGTAAGAAGTAATATCTTTGGATTTTTTGATAACTCTTTTTGCAGATTTGCTGAATGCATAGTTTTCTACATCAATTTTAATACTCTGGCATTCTGTACATGTAGTGCATATGGGTCTAAAGTACATTTTTCCAAAACGACGGTATCCTCGTTCAATCAGGGCTTCACAAGATTTGGAGTCACAGTTGTTGATCACTTTATAGTGTGTAGTTTGTTTTTTGCCGCTCAGATAGGAGCACGTATCATCAAGTAAAAATTCTTTAAGTAGATTCATACCGGGATTTTGACATAATTTGCTTTAGAAACAGCAAAAGAAAAAGAGAGAAGATGGAATTTTTTTTAAAACATAAGATTGTTATTTTAAGGTCAGTTGGCATATTCATGTTTTTTATCGGTTTTGCAGTACATTTTTGGACGACACCCAAAATCGCAATGAGTGCAAATGAGGTAGCTGCAGCCAATGTTGCAAGAATTGAAGCCAGTGTATCCGGGCATGTACCAGGTGTAAAAAAAGCTAAACCGGACATAGCCACTTTCAGGGAGTCTTTAGTAAGTGCACAGCAACAGCAAAAAAAGTATCTTACGATTTTTGCAATGCTGCTTGGAGTATTGTTTCTAGGCTACAGTTTTATAAAAAAAGAGCAAGACTAAGTACGGTTCATAGCTATTAAAACACCTTCAATCATTGTATCAATATCTCCGTCAAGGATACCAGAGACATTAGAGTAGGCTTCATTGCTTCTTGTGTCTTTGATTTGCTGGTAAGGCTGCATAACATAGGAGCGTATCTGATGTCCCCAGCCTATTTCACTTTTGGCGATACCTGCTTCTTTTGCTTTTTGTTCTTCAAGTTCTAATTCATAGAGGCGGGATTTGAGCATTTTCATCGCTGTTGCTTTGTTTTTGTGCTGGCTTCTGTCATTTTGGCACTGTACGACAACACCTGTGGCGATATGGGTTAGGCGTATGGCAGATTCGGTTTTGTTAACATGCTGTCCGCCCGCACCGCTTGAGCGGTAGGTGTCAATGCGTATGTCTTTGTCTTCTATGGTAATGTCTATATCATCATCAATTTCGGGAGAGACCATAACAGAGGCAAAAGAGGTATGACGTTTGGCATTGGAATCAAACGGTGAAATTCTTACAAGTCTGTGAATACCGTTTTCAACCTTGAGATACCCATAGGCATTCTCCCCCTTTATAAGTATGGAGACATCTTTGATGCCTGCTTCATCTCCTGCCTGGTAATCCAAAACTTCTACTTTGAAACCGCGCCGCTCTGCCCAGCGTTTATACATTCTCAGCAGCATCTCTGCCCAGTCCTGGGACTCTGTTCCTCCGGCACCGGGATGAATAGAAAGAATGGCATTATTGGCATCGGTTTCACCTCTTAGCAGGACTTCAATTTCCATATCACGAATCTGTTTTTCCAAATTTGGCGCATCTTCGTAAAGTGCTTCGAGTGATTCTGTATCATTCTCTTCTTTAGCCATTTCATAAAGTTCTTTTGCGTCATCAACAGCATTTTTGGCAGTATTGTATTTGTCAAGTTTTCTTTGAAGCTGAGTTTTTTCTTTTTGTATTTTTGCGGCATAAGCAGCATCGTTCCAAAAATCCTGGTCATTTTCCATAGTCTCAATCTCTTTGAGTCTCTTGTGGATTTTTTCCGGTTCGACAACCTCGGTAATGTTTTTCATTTTTGCATCAATATTTTTTAAAAGTTCTGTGTATTCGTAGTTATCCATATTCCATCACTTAGGGGGCATTAAATTTGTTATAATTGCGATTATATTATATCAGGGCTTAAAATGAAGATTATATCAAATCCTTTGGCATTAAAACAATACTTAAAAGATGAAAATAAAACCGTAGGTTTTGTGCCTACCATGGGTGCTTTGCATGAAGGGCATATTGCTTTGATAAAACGCGCAAGACAAGAGAATGAAACAGTGGTAGTTTCTGTCTTTGTCAATCCTGCACAGTTTTTGGCAGGTGAAGATTTAGACAAATATCCGAAAAAAGATGATGCTGATAAGAAAATATGTGAATTGGCAGGCGTAGATATTCTTTTTTTCCCAACTGCTTCAGATATATACAGTAAGGATGAAGTGAAAATCTGTGCGCCTAATGTACGTGGATATGTTTTAGAAGGGGCAACAAGACCGGGGCATTTCAGCGGTGTTTTGAGAGTTGTTATGAAACTGCTCAATATTGTCTCTCCGACAAGAGCCTACTTTGGAAAAAAAGATGCACAACAGCTTAACCTGATAAGTCTCATGGTAAAACAGTTTTTCATGGATGTTGAAATTGTTCCTGTAGATATCGTTCGCGATAATGATGGACTGGCACTCAGCAGCAGAAATGTATATCTTTCAAAGGCACAAAGGGAAGAAGCCTTAAAGATTCCAAAGTCTTTATATGCAGCTTCAAAGCTAATCAGTAAAAATATTTTGGATACTGTAAAAATTAAAGAGGAGATGCACGCTATCTTGTCTCCTTTGGAAGTAAAATATGTAGAAGTACTTAATCGTGACTTTGAAGTAATAAAGAAAGTACAAATCGGCAATACTGTTATTCTTGTGGAGGCGATTGTAGGTGAAACAAGGCTACTTGACAATATTTGGCTCTAAATAACCCTCTTCTATCATAATATCAACCGCTTTTTTAAAGACAGGAACAGCAGTTTGGGCTGCAAACTGGCTTTTTTTAGGCTGTATAACAATAACACCTATAGTGTATTTGTGCTTTTTGTCATTGGCGAATCCCATAAAAGCGGTGTTGTATTTCCTTACATACTGTCCTTTTTCAACAATGTGCGCAGTTCCTGTTTTTCCACCGATTTGCAATCCTTTTGTGATGGCTTTTTTTCCGGTGCCTTCATTCACGGTTTTGAGTAAAATTTTATTCATTCTTTTGGCAGTTGCACTTTTTATAACCTGCACACTCTCCTCATAACCGAGTTCTTTTACAGTGCCGTGTTCATCTATAAAACTTTTGACAAGTTTAGGTTTTACCATACGCCCGTTATTGTTAAAAGCACTGTAGGCACGGAGCAGTTGCATAAGATTTGCACGGATGCCGTAACCATAGGCACAGGTAGCTTTGTATATTTCATTTTCAAGCCGTTTGGCACTTGGAACAGAACCTTTTCTTTCATAAATCAAATCAGGTGTGGATTTGCTTGCAAAGCCAAATTTTTTCAGCCCTTGATAAAAGTCATACCCGGAGAGTCTTTGTGCCAGTTGGGCTATACCGATATTTGAAGAGTAGACTATAACATTCTCAGCCGAAAGCCAGTCAAATCTGTGCTCGTCAGTAATAACCTTTCTCCCTATTTTAAAGCGTCCGTTATGTCCGTTTACCAAATCATAGGGATTCACAAGTTTGTGTTCCAGGAGCAGGGCAAAAGTGATAGGTTTCAGAACACTTCCCGGCTCAAAACTGTACTCTATCATAGAACTGTTGAGAGAGGGATAGTCCCTGCGTCTAATCTTTTTTGGCAAATATCTGTTGGAACTGGCTATAGCATAGACATCACCTGTTTTGGAGTCCATAATAGCAATCATAACCTCTTTTGCACGGAGTTCTTTTTTCATACTGTCAAGCATCTTTTCTATGCGTATTTGAAAAGAAACCGGAATGGTCAGTTTAATGTCAAGCCCGTTTATTTTTGGTTTGGTAAAGCTCTCTTTATTTAAAATAATGTAGCTGTTTACATCACGTTTGCCTCTGCTGTAGCCGTCCTGTCTGGGTGAGAGTTCGTTGTCAAATCTTTTTTCAAGTCCTTTGACTCCTTTGATGGAGGTATATCCGTCTTCTTCTATTTTATGCGGATAGCCTATAACAGGAGTAAGCAGTGTTCCATAAGGATACTCCCGGCTTTCCCCGCTCTCAAGTATGCTGAGCCCATGCACAGAACGAAGCCCTGTTGCCGGGTTTTTTAACTCTAAAAATACTTTAAAGCGTCGCAGTTCTCTCGCGAGTGTTTTGAGATAATGTGCTTTTATTTGTGGCACATTATAACTCAAAACGACAACACCTTTGCGTTTGGAGAGTCTTTTTTCAATGGCCTTTGGTGTCATACCTGAGTAAATACTGAAAAGCTTGACAAATAACTCTTTTTTATCAGGGTCGATGTATCTGGTATTGACAACTGCTTTATAGAGTTTTTTTGTTGTAGCTATGTGAAAACCGTCTGCACTGATGATACTGCCACGTTGTGCTTTTGAGCTTTCTGTTGCATACAAAGAGGGCATACGGCGTGATTTTGTGGCAGTGAGAAGCATAACGCTTAAAAAAACCGCAAAAGCAAGAGAAATAAGGACATAAAGAAGGAATATTTTTTTACTTTTGTTACGGTTTACCATGAAGTTATTATGTGCAGAGGCAGATTATAATTGTGTTCTGCCAATCTCTTTGTAGGCATTTAATGCTTTGTTTCGAATCTCTAACATAAGTTTCATACTTGTTTCTGCTTTGCCGATTGCAAGAGCTGCCTGATGGAGATCTTTTACCTGGCCTGTTGCCAAATCGGCTATAGCTTCTTCGCTCTCTTTTTGAATCTCATTAACCTCATTGAGGGCTGATTTTAACTGCTGAGCAAAAGCTTCGCCACCGGTTTTTTCAGTACTGCCTTTTTGTTTTAAAAGGTCTGCTGTTGAAGCACCGGAAATATTATTAATGTTGTTCATAATCTTTCACTTCCTTTTTTACTGTAACAGTGATATGGCAGCGTTTGCCATATCCTTTGCACTTTGAAATGCCGCAACATTTGCCTGGTAGGAGCGTGTTGCCTCTACCAAATCGGACATTTCCACAACAGGATTAATATTTGGATATGCCACATATCCGTTTGCATCTGCATCCGGGTTGTTTGGCTCAAATTTCATAAGAGGTTTGCTGTCGTCTCTTACAATTTTGTCAACTACTACACTCATTATAGCAGGATTTACCTTTTGTCCAAATTGCCCTTCATTCAAAGGGTCTTGATATTTGGCACTTTGTGCAGTCCCACCCAGGGCTTTGTTGTATACATCATTAAAGTTTACTGCTTTAAAAACAACCTCTTTGCGACGATAGGGTCCGCCTTCTTCTGTTCTTGTTGTCTGGGCATTGGCTATATTGCTTGAAATGACATTGACACGGACTCTTTGGGCTGAGAGTCCGTATCCGCTGATATCAAAACTGTTGAGAAAGTTACTCATGGTTGTCTATCCTTAATTTACTTTTGCAGAAGCATCTATGACACTTTTGAAAATGCCTGCATCTTTTTTGGCTGCCATGACAATGGCATTAAACATAATGGAGTTCTTGCTCATTTCGGTTGTTTCCACATCTATATCGACAGAGTTGCCGTCATTGCGAGCCATATGTCCGTCTCTGAAAAAGAGTGTGGGTTTGAGATCGCTTGTCTCTTCTTTTGGCGCCAAATGATTGGCATTGGTACGAGCCATTTTCAACTGATGTGTATTGTCCTGATAAAGGGTATTTTTTTGTGCAATCAAAGCATCTTCAAAGCTGATATCTCTCGGTTTGTAATAAGGCGTGTCCGCATTGGCAATATTTGATGCTATCATATCCTGACGTGCAACACGATAGTCCATCGCTTTCGTTAAAAGAGAATGGGTTTTGGAAATTTCAATGCTCATCAATGACTCCTTGTTTACATGTAATAACAGATAATAAGCAACTTTTATTCCAAATATTTTATCAGCCGGCATTACAATACCGGTTCCTAAATCATTCCCTCCCGGAATCCGTACTTTAGTGCGGGCAATGCCTCGTTTAAATTGAAAACAATCAGATTAAGCAAACTTTAATGAAAATAGGTCCATAATGTTTTCTAAGATTACCAGTGTAATCCAATTTTTAAAAATATAAGGAGTTCTTATGAAAAGAGCTGGTTTTACAATGATCGAATTGATCTTCGTTATCGTTATTTTAGGTATTTTGGCAGCAGTTGCCATTCCAAAGCTTGCAGCTACGCGTGATGATGCGAAAGCTTCAACGGAGCTTACAAATATTGCTACATGTATAAATGATGCGGGTAATGCTTATACAGCAACAGGAACAGAAGATAATAGTTCAGCATCTTGTACGCAACTTAAATGTTATAGTGTTTCTACGGGGACTTCAGCAACTGATGGTAATATTACAGTAACTTATACTGGTGCTGGTGGAACTTATTGTGCTAATGTAAAGACTGCGGTTGAGGCCAAAGATTTAAATGGGACACATCAATTCGGTGGTACTAATATAGTATATTAATATTTACTACTGATTAATATTGCAGATATTCTCAATTTATGAGTTGGGAATTTCTGTAAAATATTTTTATTTTCTTTAAGCTCTTATTCCATTACCTATCTAAGTTATAGAATCTCTCCAAACTTTAAAACTAAAATAATAAAAATTATGATATTATAAACAAATCCAGTTTTTTTATATTATTAAGGAATAAATAGTGATGAAAAATAGATTTCAGAGACATTCTTTTCACAGCGCTTTTACAATGATTGAATTGGTTTTTGTCATTGTTATTTTAGGTATTTTGGCAGCTGTTGCACTTCCGAGGCTGGCTGCAACCAGAGATGATGCTGAAGTCTCTAAAATAGCAATGAATATAATGACAGGGGCATCTGAAATTGCTTCGTATGCAATGAGTAAAGCAAAAACTGAAAATAATTTGTCTGTAATGTCCAATGCTATATCTTCTTTGGAAAATACAGGAGAAGCTATTATTTCTGTAGCCGATAAAAAAGCAGTTATTCAAGTGGGTTCTGTGAATGATTGTGCTACAATACAGATACAGACAGGTCCAAATGATGATAATTTAACAATTCTCTTTGGCAACCCAAACAGTGATACACTCTGTACAGCACTGCAAAGTGCTATAGATGCCACGCAATACCCAATGAAACTCCGTGGAACATCTGTTACTTATTGAAAAAAGGTTATATGTTTATGAAAAAATCAAAACAGGCAGCCCAAGGGCACTCGTTGCAAAACGCTTTTACAATGATAGAGCTTGTCTTTGTCATTGTTGTGTTGGGTATCTTGGCAAGTATTGCCATTCCCAAGTTTGCTGCAACAAGAACAGATGCCCAGATAAGCAAAGGACGTGCAGATATTGCCTCTATACGCTCTGCTATAATTACAGACAGACAGGCACATATTATTCAAGGCGATCCGGATTATATATCGGGTTTGAGTCAAAACAGTACAACTCTTTTTGACGGAAACGGAACAAGAGAGTTGCTGATGTACGGTGTAACTGCCGGCGATACTGACGGACATTGGAGTACAACAGACGATGCTCCGCCTTATTTGCATTATGTCTACAAAATCGGCGGTAAAGATTGTGCGTTTACCTATAGCCCTACAACAGGTAGATTTGATTTAAATACCGGTCAAGATACAATTTGCGATAAACTTGTAGACTAAATAATTAATCGAAATTCGAGTATAATTAAGTATGGCTAAAATAGATGAGATAAAAGAGCATATTGGCGCACTGAAGAGTTATTTGAATATTCTAGTCGCTATTATATTAACACTGGGTGCAGGTGTATCAAGGTTGTATGTTTCCAATAATATAACAATTCTCTTTTGACTTTATTTATTATAATATCACGGAGTATTCATTCGAATATAAAAAGATTAAAGGATTTATAAAATGGATTTGGCAACAATTGCAATTGTAGCAGTAGCAGTTCTTTTTGCAGCTACAATAATATACGGAACAAAACAAATAATCGAAATTGATAGTTAGTACTATATCATATAGTGTAAATAAATCTTTTTAAATTTGCGTATAAATTACTACAATATAGCACTCATAGGTTCACCGCTTGGTGAGTTTACCTATCACTCAGAACAAGAGATAGAAATCGGCACCCGTGTCAGCGTACATGTAAGAAACAGAGTAGTCAACGGTGTTGTTATTGCTACATGTAAACAGCCTGATTTTAAAACACATGAAATTTTGGAAGTGAGTGCATTTTGTTTTTCAGACAAACAGCTCATTTTGGCAAAGTTTATAGCCTCTTATTATATCTGCTCACTCGGAGATGCTTTGGCTTTAATATTGCCGCATAAATCAGCCGGCACTGAAGTAGCGGTTCCAGGTGCAAATGAAACTGAGGCCGCAGCCCTCGAAACCCAGACTTCAGTCTGGGCTGTACGTCATAAGAACATAAAAAGTACCTCAAAAATTATACTTTCATCAAAACAGGAAAAAGCACTCACCTTCTTAAAACAACACAAAGTCTCCCTTCTTTTCGGCGATACAGGCAGCGGAAAAACAGAAGTCTATATGAAATACTTTGAACAGATGATTCAAGAAGAAAAAACATCCATCTTTTTAATGCCTGAAATCTCTCTGACACCGCAGATGTCCAAACGTCTCAAAGAACATTTTGGTGAAGATTTTGTGATGTGGCATTCAAAACTCACCCCATTGGCAAAGAAAAAAGCACTGGAAAAAATATATGCAGGTGAAGCAAAAATCATTGCAGGTGCCCGTTCAGCTCTTTTTTTGCCTGTCAAAAATCTGGGACTCATTGTTGTAGATGAGGAGCATGATGAGAGTTATAAGTCATCTTCAAGACCGCGATACAATGCAAGAGATCTGGCCATATATATGGGAAAATTATATGCTGTTCCCGTAGTGCTTGGCAGTGCGACACCCTCTTTGACCTCTTATGTGAAATTTCCTCATTTTAGGCTCAAAGGGGGACATTTCAGTGCAGATAAAAAATTTATATATGAAAAAAGTGCGGAAACTCTTTCGCCTTTGATTCTGAAAAATTTGCAAGAAGTTATTGAAAAAAAAGAGCAGTCCATTGTCTTTTTGCCCACACGTGCCAATTTTAAATATTTGCAGTGTCAAGACTGCGGGCATACTGTAAAATGTGCCTTTTGCAGTGTCGGTATGAGCGTACATCAGCATTCACGCGCACTTAAATGCCACTATTGTAATTTTACGCAGGCTATACCGCAAGTCTGTCCGGAGTGTCACAGTCAGAATTTGTCCAGTTCTAGACTTGGAACGGCAGAAGCGGCAAAAATTTTAAGTGAAATTTTTCCAGAAACAAAAATAGAACAGTTTGACAGAGATGTCATCACAACCGCGAATAAACTCAAAAAAGCATTAAAGCGTTTTAATGACAAAGAGAGTGATATTCTTGTCGGCACTCAAATGCTCTCAAAAGGGCATGATTATCACGGAGTCACTTTGGCTGTGGTTTTGGGTATGGACAACATGCTGAACATGGGTGATTACCGTGCGCGGGAAAAAGCGCTTGCTTCTTTGATTCAGGTAGCCGGACGAAGCGGACGGGCAAAAGATGCAAAGGTCATTGTGCAGACTTTCAATGAAGATTTTTTCAAAGCATATATAGAAAAATATGAAGATTTTTTGGAAGAAGAAAAGGTTTTCAGAAAAGAACTTTACCCGCCTTATAAAAAACTGTGTCGTATTTTGTTTGCCCATAAAAACGGAGCAAAAGCACAAGAACAGATGCGAAAAATGCATGAAAATCTGCTTACATGTAAAGGTGTGGAAATTGTCGGTGCAAAAAAATGTGCCATAGAAAAAGTGGCGAACAAGTACAGATTTGAGATACTTTTGCGGGCTGATAAAAGCACCGATATCATAAAAGCAGTAAAAAAAGCTAAAGTGGCTTTGGCAGAAATAGATATGGACCCCATAGAGTTTGGGTAGTTCATACGAAGGATTTTTGGCTGTAATGCAGTAAAACCAAGACTAAAGTCTCAATACCATTAAGTTAAGAAAAAAGTTCGATATTCTTTTGGAACCTAGGCCTTAGTCTTGAAAGACACAAAGTCCGCACTGAAGTACGGGTTCCGAAAAAGCCGCTTAACTTAATGGCATTGAGACTGAAGCCTCGATGCCGAGAGGAAGAATGACCCCGGAATCGGTACTTCAGTGCCGACTGATGTCTTTGCTTCATCTTTTGAACTCTCATGCCGCACAGCCCAGACTGAAGTTTGGGTTTGGAGAGGGAGGATGACTACGGAATCGGTACTTTCTATGCTAAAGCATGACTTGGAAAAAAACTAAATTTTTTTCTGTAGTGCCGACTTTTTTGTATCAAAAAACCAGTAAAAAGCCAAAGAAACACCGGTTGTTTTTTGATAGCGTTCATCAAACATAAACTTTTTTGCTTCAGATACGGGGATGTAAATGACCTCGATTTCTTCCTCTTCAAGACCACCGCCTTCATTTATTTTCATATGTTCGTCAATTTCGGCATAGTAGAGTGTCTGATAGGTCCCCGATATGCCGACACTGGTGTAAAAAGCACTGATTTTTTCCAGATTTTGCACAGGCAGATCATATCCGCACTCTTCCAAAATTTCCTCTTTGGCTATTTGCTCTATGGAACACTCTTTGTCAACAATGCCGGCACAGAGTTCATACATGTAACCGTTGTTTTGATTTTTGTTAAGCACGGTAGCGCGAAGCTGTTTGACAAGCACAAAGGCATCTTTTTGTGTGTGATAGAGCAGTATGGCAACACTGTCATGCGAAAGTACGGCTTCCCATCTTTTTTCTTTGCCGTTTTGTGTGTAGTTTATTTCCACCGGTTTGACAAAATTTGGTTCTTTGAGCTCTTTTATGGAAGTTATTTTACCCATTGCTTTTTTCCTTGTAAAAGATGAATATAGGACATGTTTTCAAAAGGCGGGCGTTTTTTATAGGCTGTTTTGTTGTTGAGGTGAAGATTGACACTTTCATCATAGTTTTTCTTTAATCGTAAAAATGCTTTTTTTGCTTTGCCTTTGAGCTTTTTGGTCGTTACCTGTACAACTCTGAGCGGGTTGATTGCACGTCCTCTTTTCCTGAGTTCAAAATGCAGATGTGGTCCGGTAGAGCGGCCTGTAGAGCCGACATAGCCTATAGTCTGCCCTTTTTTTACACGTTTGCCCCTGTGAATACCCCTGCGGAATGATTTTAAGTGGGCATAGCGTGTTTCATAGCCGTCAGCATGGCGTATTTTTATCAAATTTCCATAGCTTCCCATTCTTGAAGCCCATACAATGACACCTCTGCCCGCTGCAATAACCGGTGTTCCGCGTCTTGCAGCATAGTCAACGCCCAAATGTGCCTTCCATTTATGCAGTACAGGGTGCCATCTCCTTTTTGTAAAATAAGAAGATATTCTGGCTCCCCTTACCGGACGGGCCAGTAAAAATCCTTCGACCTCATGGGCTTTTTCATCATAATAACGTCCGTCACTGTTGAGGTAGATAAAGTGTTTTTTATGGTGCATCTCTATCATGGCGACTTTTAAAGCAGGCATGGAAAAAGGTTCTCCCAGACGATATTTTTGTTCATAAATCATGACAAGTTCATCGCCTTTGCGAATGTCGTTTTTAAAGTTTAATGAGTGTTTGAAACTGGCAACAAAAATTTGTGCCAGTTTTTTGGAACCTGTTTCTTTTAAAATATTGTACATCGGTGAACTTGTTATTGTTGTGTAAAAAGCTTCTGTTTTTGTTGTGCTTATAATGGGAATGGCTTCAAATTTGTAGCTTTTGTCATCTTTGTATATATGGATTTGCAGTTCATCATTCAAAGGCAGTAAAATCTGTTCTATCTCTTCTTTGTCATCTTTTAAAATCTGATAATGAATGCCTGCACGCATCTCCTCTGTGAGTCTTTGGTCATCCTTGTCAAGATTGTAGTAGAGCGGTCGCAACGGAAGATTGTGATTTTGTAAAAAATCCAGATAGGTTTCTCCGTTATTCCACCGGTATCTGTCCACATGGGCAGCAAAAGAGGAGGTAATCAGTAAAAAAAATATGAAAAATCGTATCATAAATATAAGCCTAGAATAAATAATTTGCAAAGATTATCAAATTTTGGCTTAGTCTGAGGTTTGTTTGATATAATCATAAACAAAAAATCAAAGAAGAAACATGAAATATATACTTTTATTCACGATACTTGCGTTGGAAGTTTTTGGCGCTGTTATAAAATCACCTGTAATCTCAGTTGATAATCAAAATGAAACTGCAACAATAAAAACAGACAAAATTGATGTCGGTGTCAGCGGTTTTGTTGTACATCACATTAGCCCTGAACACAGTGCCATTGTTAAAAATGCTGTTGTGCAGAGTTTTAATGCACAAACAAAGACGGCAACAATCAAAATGAGTGCATTTACTGCTCTGCAAAACAGTGCACTGCCTCACGGAAAATGGCAAGTGCAAGTGGGTGATACGGTCGAGTTGGCATTTGGCTACTCCCGTTCACTGCTTATCGCTCCCAATGAAGAGATTTATTATAGAATTGCCAAGAGTGTGCAGACACAATGGATTCATCCGGATCTTTTTGCAACGGTTCTTTCTTTTCGGGGACATCCGACACCTTTGAAAGAGGACTTTGAAGCGATGGCAGATGCCGGCAGCGTAGGATTGCTTTTTATATATCTCAATCAAAAAGTATATACGCTCGACATCAAAAGTTTTAAAATCCTGAGTATCAGTGATGCAAAACTCAAGCAGGACAAGGTACATCTTCCTTTTTATACGCGTGTCAACAACATTGATGCTGCATGGTGGGGAGCGGGGAGTTCGAGACTCAAAAGTTATGCGCCACACTATTATGAACTGTTGGTTGCAAACAACAAAACGAACAAAGAGCTTTATAATATTATAAAAAACGGTGATGCTTCTTTGCATTATTTACTTGATGAATTTGAAACAGGAAAATAAGATGATAGATAAAATACATTTACAACATTTTACAAATATTGTAGGAGAAGAGAATATTTACAGCGACAAGGCACATCTGCTTGCCTATTCGTATGATGCGACACGGGAACATTTTGAGCCCGATGCGGTTATTTTTCCGAGAAATGAAACAGATGTCAGCGAAATACTCAAGTACTGTAATGAACATCAGATCATTATAGTACCGCGCGGTGCCGGTTCCGGTTTTACGGGCGGAGCACTTCCAAGCAAAGGCGGAATTGTCCTGGCAATGGAAAAACATATGAACAAAATTCTTGAAATAGATATGAAAAATATGGTCGCCATTGTTCAGCCCGGTGTGATCAATATGGACCTGCAAAAGAGAGTAGAAGAGGTAGGGCTGTTTTATCCGCCGGATCCTGCGAGTCAGGATTATTCTACCATCGGTGGAAATGTGAGTGAAAATGCCGGCGGAATGCGTGCTGCAAAGTATGGAATCACAAAAGATTACGTCATGGCAACACGGGCTGTTTTGCCAAACGGTGATGTGATAAAAGCAGGAAAAAGAACCATCAAAGATGTGGCAGGGTATAACATAAGCGGGATATTGATCGCGAGTGAAGGCACCTTGGCAGTGCTTACAGAAATCACGCTCAAACTCATCCCAAAACCGAAAATGACAAAAACGGCAATGGGAATCTTTCCGACTGTCAATGAGGCAATGGAAGCAGTTTACAAAACAATGGCAAGCGGTATTACTCCGGTTGCCATGGAGTTTTTGGACAATTTGACGATTCGAGCCGTGGAGGAGACCTTTCATAAAGGTCTGCCGGTTGATGCGGGCGCTTTGCTTGTTACGGATGTTGACGGCAATCTTGAAGATGATCTGGATTTTCAACTTGCACAGATTGAAAAAGTATTCCGTGAAAACGGATGCAGTGACTTTAAAGTGGCAAAAGATGACAAAGAGGCGGCAGACATCTGGTTTGCCCGTCGAAATGCTTCGCCGTCACTCAGCATTTACGGCAGTAAAAAACTCAATGAAGATGTAACAGTGCCCCGTTCGGCACTGCCGGAACTGCTAGAGAGATTTTATGCAATAGCGGACAAATACAATGTCAAAATCCCGTGTTTCGGACATACGGGTGACGGAAATGTGCATACAAATGTCATGGTTGACGGCAGCGACCCTGAGCAGGTAAAAATTGCCTATAAAGCCATAGAAGAGGTGTTTCAGGCAACAATTGATTTGGGCGGAACACTCTCTGGTGAGCATGGAATAGGGCTTGCAAAAGCACCGTACATGAAAATGGCGTTTACAGATGCGGAGATGGCACTTTTTAAATCCATCAAAAAAGCATTTGATCCGAACAATATTTTAAATCCTGCAAAAATGGGGCTTGACTAATAGGTCATGAATGAAAAGCTGACAAAATACTTTAAGCCTGTTCAACTGTTTGTCAGCTCTTTTATTGATAAAGAGCTCACACTTTTTGCGGCAAGTTTGAGCTTTTATACGATTTTTACCATTATTCCTCTTTTGTTGATTGTGATGGCTATTTTGACTGCCTTGCCCTCTTTTGCCGATTATTATGAAAAAATTCAGGGCTTTATATTTTCCAATTTGATGCCTGTGAATTCGGACACGGTTATGTTTCAGATAAACGGATTTTTACAAAACGCTTCTAAAATGGGAGCCATAGGATTTGTGGCAATCTTAGTCTCTTCTCTTTTGTTTTTTAAAAATTTTGAATACATTGCCAACAGAATTTTTCATGCAAAACCAAGAACTTTGTGGGAGAGCATTACGACCTACTGGACACTTTTGACACTTACGCCTGTTGCACTTGGCATCTCTTTTTATATTACAGGCTACATTGCCGCGCTTATGGCTTCAAATTCTTTGACTTCAGGGCTTAATATTTTGCCTCTGGTTCCCTACATCATCATTTGGGGACTTTTCTTTTTGATATTTCAAATTGCCGCCAATGCAAAAATAAATCCAAAAGCTTCACTTATCAGTTCTTTTATTGTCTCTGTAATTTTCAGTGTCAGTAAAAATGCTTTTATCTACTATGTCTTTTTAAACAAATCCTACACAACAATGTACGGTTCCTTTGCTATTTTGATGTTTTTGTTTTTGTGGATTTATGTTTCGTGGATTATCTTTTTGTATGGTTTGAAACTATGCCACATTATAGATGAAATATACAAAAAGAAGCAGCGTATAGCCGAGTAAGGCATAGAGTGCCTTTTTGCTAAATACGGCTGCGAGTGAAAGCACAATTTCTGCAATAAGATAAACTTTTGCAAGTGTGTGTTGCAGGGCATGTGCGTTTACATGTAAGAGATAACTTAGAGGTGCATCTAAAAGATTTCCCAGGCCCATTACATGTAATGCAATTGCCAAGGGGTAAAAGAGCGTAAAAAGTGTTGTCCAGAGAATTGAAAGGGGATGATACAGGCTGAAGTTGCCAAATATTGCCATAGAAAAAGGAAGCATCATCAAGTAAACCCAAAACGGCAGGAGCAGAAACTGTGTAAGCTTACTGCACTCCTTACAATGCAGCAGAAATAAAAAGATGTAAAAAACGCCACTTACCGAAAGCCAAAAACCTATACTGAGCAGAAGTTTTGGAAAAAGTGCAAGAATCAAAAGCACGGTAAGCAGGAGTGTCTGCATCGAGATGATTTGCATGCCTCTGTCATACAATACAAAACCGACGACAAGCATTACATAGGCTCTCAGCAGTGAGGGCGGTGAACCCAAAAAGAGCAAATAGCCAAGCAAAACCAGGCTGATAAAGAAAAAACTGTCTCTTTTGTAGCTTCTGTAGGGAAAGTATCTGTTTTGCAAAAATTTATAAGGGTATTTAAACAGAAAAAACAAAAGAGTAGCTAAAACACCCAAATGAAAACCGCTGATGGCGATGAGGTGTGAAATACCGAGGTTGGAAAACTGTGTCTGTATAGATGTTGGGAGGGGAAGTGCCAAAAACAGTGCCTTGTAGAGTTTGGCAATTTCACTGCTTGCGTGCTGTGCATCTATAAATGAGGCCGTTTTTTGTTTGAAAGTAGGCTTTTTATAAATTTTGAGTATTTTGCTAAAGGCAAAAAAACCTTTGAGATACTCTTTGAAGCTGATGTTCCCCGCCCACAGTTCTACATGTAAGCGTTTGTTTTGAAGGTTGTGAAGATTTTTCTTTGCGGTTGTATAAAAAACAAATCCGTCATCACTCCTGAGTTTTAAAATTTTATAGCTTTTTATCTTTCCATTTTTTGTCAACTTTGTTTTATTGTAGGCTTTTACAACTGTGACGTCAGAAAGTTGGGAATCAAATTTTGTGAGCTGTTTGTATTTGTAGTACTCATAAGAGAAGGAAAAACTAAGAAGCGTGAGCATAAGTCCCACAAAGAGAAAGTAATCTCTTTTTGCACTAAAAAGTGTTACTTTCTCAATTATTTGCATTTAGATAGAGGGCATCTCTACCTGCGGCATATCAATATTTGCTGATTTGGTATCTACATTTTCATAGACGGTCTCAACACCTTGCGCATAGCCCGGCGCGTCCACAAAACGGGTAAGCTTTTTTTGAAAGATGAGTTTGACATGCCCTGTCGGACCGTTTCTTTGTTTGCCGATGATGATTTCGGCATCCTCTTCCTCTTTTTCTACGTAGGTTGAGGTAAACTCTTTGCCCTCGGCCTTTGCGGCTTTTTCACGCTCTTTTTCTTCTTTGTAAAGGTAGACATCATCACGATAGACAAATAAAATAATGTCGGCATCCTGCTCTATTGAACCAGATTCACGAATATCGCTGAGCATCGGACGCTTGTCATTACGGCTCTCAAGGCCACGGTTAAGCTGAGAGAGTGCAACTATCGGCATTTCAAGCTCACGCGCGAGCATTTTGAGTCCACGCGAAATTTCTGAGACTTGCAGGTGTCTGTCCTGCGAGCCTATTCCCTGCATAATCTGCAGGTAATCGATGACGGCTATCTCAATTTCGGGATGCTGATTTTTGAGTTTTCTGAGTTTTGAGCGGAGCTGGTTGATATTTAAACTTCCCTGGTCATCGACAAAGAGTTTTGCGTCATTCATTCTGTCTATGGCACCGTTAAGATTGGACCACTGGTCATCATTCATGTCCCCTACACGAAGCTTCTGCAAAGGAATGGAGGTCTGAATAGAAAGCAGACGCAGCATCAACTGTTCAGCCGGCATTTCAAGCGAGAAAAAGGCTACTCCCTTGCCTTGGAGTATGAGAGAGTTAACGGTGTTGAGTATAAAAGAAGTTTTGCCCATCGCCGGCCTAGCGGCGATGATAACCAGGTCTCCCTTGCCAAATCCGGTTGTCATTTTGTTCAGTTCTTTAAAGCCTGTATCGACACCGACGAGTACGGAGTTTCCTCGTGCTTTCATCTCTTTGATGTATTCCATAGTATCAAAGGTCATTTTTGGAGAGTCTTTAAAATCGCTTGTCTGGTTGTCCTGGGTGATTTCATAGAGTTTTTTCTCTACGATGTCAACCACTTCGGCCGATGGCAGTTCTTCTTCTACAGTCACTCTTTTTATCTCGGTCGTGAGTGTCAGCAGATGGCGTTTGAGTGATTTGTCTTTGATCTCATCAACATAGGCTTTGGTATTTGAAATAGGGTTGGCAGAGAGAATTTCAAGCAAAACCTGCTCGTCAAATTTTTTTGCCTTCATGAGCTCTTTTTTTATAAACTCTTCATCGATTGGCTGGTCTTTTTGCAAAAGTGTAAGCATTGCAGCAAAAATATCCTGATGAGCAGGCAGGTAAAAATCATCTTTTTTCAGTATGACACTCAGTTCATCAAACTGACTCGGCTCAAAGACTATGGAGCTTAAGACGGAACGTTCAAAAGCGAGGTTGTAGAGGTTATCTTGCATTGTTTAATTCTTTTTGTAAATTTTTTAAATATGTTTTTAGTTTTTCATCTCTATTTTTCAGATCATAGTTAATAGTAGTGTCGAAAGCTTCACCTAAATTATAAATATTTATAGTTATTTGTTTTAGGTCATCATGAAGTGGAGTAATTTTGTCTTGTAAAACGTTCCAAACTTCTTCTTCATCAATACCAAAATAACCATGAGCAACTATATTCCTAAAATCTATGATTTGTCTAAAATATTTTGGTGAAGATTGATGGAACTGTTTTGTTTGAAGTAGGTTTTTAATGGCTTCACCAATAATTTCTAATTGTCTTATAGTAGCATCCCAATGCAGAGAATCATGTAATAATTCTTGTGCTGATGAAAAGTTGGAAGAATATGCTTTTATTTTAAATATAGCAATAAATATATCGAGTACAAAGAGTTCAACATCTCTTTTTTTAGACATAAAGTATCTCTTTTTCAACACGGCGTCTATAAAACTCTCTCATACTGTCTAAATAGCCTATATCTATTTTTGTGCCGAAAGTATCTTCTAAAAAATATTGTAAATCAGATTTGATAAAAAAATCTTTTTTAGATGTTTCAATCGCTAAGTCGATGTCACTTGCTTCTTCTGCCTCATCACGTGCATAGCTTCCAAACAGTCCGATTTTAGTGACATTATATTTCTCTTTTAAAAGTTGTTTATTGTTCTTTAAAAAGTTTAAAATATACTCTTTTGTCATAACGCAACATCCTTTGTGTATTAGACATATTTTAGCATAATTTATATCAAAGGTTTATGATTTTTTAGCCATATCTTCCACTTCGCTGACAAACCTGTCGACAAGTTCTTTTTCATCCAAATTGGCAACCACTTCGCCTTTTACCATGACAAGCCCTTTGCCTTTTCCGTAGGCTATGGCAACATCGGCGTGTTTGGCTTCGCCTATGGCATTGACGACACAGCCCATTACACTTACATCCAGCGGTGCTTTTATGTGGGCTGTTCTTTTTTCTATTTCGGCTACTGCTGAGACCAAATCGGCTTCGATGCGTCCGCAGGTCGGGCAGGAGATGATGTTTAAGCCCTCTTTTGCAACGCCGCTGTCTTTTAATATTGCACGGCCGACTTTGATCTCTTCTTCGAGTTCGCCTGTAATGCTTATACGCATAGTGTCGCCGATACCTTCAAGTAAAAGTGTTCCCAAGCCTATGGCACTTTTAACGGTTGCATGAAAAATAGTTCCCGCCTCTGTTACACCCAAATGAAACGGATAGTGGTTCTTTGGACGCAGCATTCTGTAGGCTTCAACCGTTCTTTGCACATCGCTGGCTTTGAGCGATATTTTAATGTCATCAAAACCCAAGTCTTCAAGGTACTTTATGTTGTACTCTGCCGAAGCGACCATTGCTTCTGCCGTCGGACCGTATTTGTCATCAAACTCTTTTTCGAGACTCCCCGCATTGACACCGATGCGAATAGGAAGATTTCGTTCCTGACAGGCTTTTACTATCTCTCTTATTTTGCTTTTATCGCTGATATTTCCGGGGTTGAAACGGATGCAGTCCACTGATTCGGCTGCAATGAGTGCAAGTTTGTAATTGAAGTGAATATCTGCAACAAGCGGGAGTGAAATCTGTGCTTTGATGGCTTTGAGTGCAAGGGCGTCTTTCATATCCGGTACAGCAACTCGGACAATGTCCGCTCCTGCAAAGTGCAGGCGGTTTATCTGCTCAACCGTTGCTGCAACATTGTGTGTGTCAGAGTAGGTCATAGACTGCACAGAGACAGGAGCATCACCACCGACGGGCACATCACCGACAAATATTTTTTTAGTTGGGTATCTTTTTATCATGGTTGGATTTTAGCCCTTTTTAGGTAAAAAAGGGCTTAGGAAGTTTTTTACTGTCGTCCGTATTGATGACCGTTTCCTGTTGCAGATGCTGTGTCTTGTGGATACTCCGGATGATTGTATTCTTCACCAATGACTGCACATCCCTCTGTTACACCCATATTTTTGAGGGCCGTATCAAATGCCCAGTAGTGTGTATAGCTACCGTCTCTTAAAAAGTTAAATACGGTGACGACATCGCTTGCATTTGAATCCTGTGCAATGGCGATATCCTCATCAAGGTCGTTGATATCTGTCACCTCTACCATACATCCGACTTCAAGTGCATCTTGTTGAGACTGTTTTCCTTTTGCTACGAGTGTGTCATAAAGATTTTGGATAGCCTGAATGTTGTATTGTCCTGCCGGTAATTCACTTACACTCATATCTAAATAGCTTAAATTCGCATCCGGAAGATTTTGAGCTGCATCTACATTGGTAAACTCATCTAAAGAAGTGATATATTTTTTAATCAAAAGTTGCATATCTGTTGTATGGACTGTCTCAGAATTTGTTGCGATATTGTAGAGTGTTTTAATTTCGGTTCCGCTCTCAAGGTGGTAATTATAGAGTGTCATATAGACATCATGTGCCAGACGCTCTTCATTTCCCATATATGCCAGGGTATCTTTTGCCTCTTGTGTAAGAGCAGAAGCAGGTGAAAGCAGTGCCTGTGTTACTGCTGATGTTGTTTGTGTCTGCATAGTAGCGGTATCTGAAATTCCATTACCCTGATGTGCGGCTGAGTTTCTTGAATATCCATGAGCCGAAATGACACTTTGGACATAATCTGTTGTTTGGGTAAGGTGTTGGATTGCTGTTTCTTGGTCGACAAGTGTAAGGTTTAAATCTGCAGCAATTGCATCAAGATTTTCTGCTGTTAGTTTTTCATGTGCTCTTTGACGAAGCTGTTCGCGTACCTGTGCCTGAATACGAATACCATCATTTGCGTTGTTGTTGTCGTCGCATGACTGCAAAAATTCTGCAATTGCGATGACTTCACTGTTATTGAGATCTGTTCTGTTTACATCTGTCAAATCTTGCGGAAAAACCATAGCATCCTGTGGAAGTGTGTAAATTGTTCCAAGTTCAAGTGTTTCAACACTGAACGTTACTGGAAGTGCAGTACATGTAAATGAGCCGTTTTCATCGGTCACACCTGTTGTACCGTCACTGCATGTATAGTTGACATCAGCGACAAAACTGTCTACAAGCTGCCCGCTTGCAGTGAGAGATGTGGCTGTAGCAGTACTGTCAGATGATGAACCGCAGCCACTTAAAAGAAGTGTCGCTGCAACAGTAGATATGCTAAGAAGTGTTTTTAAATATTTTGTTTGCATAGAGTAGAATCCTTTTGTCCTTAGTTTTCAAAAGTATAATACAAAAGTGTTAGCGCAGTGTTAGTACCTCAGGATGAGGTACCTAAAATTTAAAATCCAAATTTGTGTAGAAGTAACGCCCCGGTTCATTCATAAGCATAACATCAGTTGTACCACCTGAAATAAGGACCAAGTCTGCATATGTATTGCTTCTTGCATAGGTTTTGTTGAGTATATTATTCATCCCTACAGTGAAGTCGAATTTTTTACTGACAGCATGTTTTATTTTTGCATTGAGTATTGCCCAGCCGGCTAGAACCTGTTCACCGTTTTCATCATCTATCTGTGTCCAGCGTTTACGCATCATAGTGTCAATTGTTGCCATAGAACGGTTTGCATATTCATAGTTAAGAGCAATTTTCCCCTCAAGCGGTGCTATATCCGCCAGGTTTGTGTTTGTTTGTCCTGCAAGGGGAGCATCTTTTTTTCCGCGTTTATAGGCTGCACTCATATCTAAAGAGATGTCATCACTCAGATAAACAGATGCGCTGGCTTCTCCGCCATAAATATATGCGTCAATATTTTGAAATGCATTTACGGCTACACCTTTTTGGATGTAGATATAATCTTTAAGTTTTGAGTAAAAAGTTTTGATTTTAAACTCGAAACTGTCATTATTGATTTCGTATCCTAAATCAACTTCTTGATTTCTGACATTTTTAAGGTCAGGGGTTCCGACAAGATTACCCATAGAACTGAAGAAGTAAAGTTCTCTGGCATCTGGTACACGATAAGCCTGTCCGATACCAAAGAAGATTTTATTCTCTTGATTGAGATTATATGTTCCAAGAATATTTGCACCTACCGAGTGATAATCGTTGTCTTGATAGCTGTCGTTTGTTATGATAGTGTCATCAACTCTGGTTCCAAGAGAAAGGTTGAATGCACCAAAATTTTTGTCAAGTTTTGCAAAGAGTGCTGTGTTTTTTGTTACTGCATTGTCGATACTTTTCTTGTACCCTATGAGTGCTGCTGAATCATTTTTCTCATAATGTCCATTCCATTTTCTGTTACTAGCATCAAGACCGATAAGAAGTTTGTAGGAGTTGATGTCAAAACTGTTTTTTAGTTTGATACCGTCAAGATTTGTTGTCAGCCAGTTTTTAATATTTCCTGTTGCAAGAGAAGAGTTTCTGTAATTTGTTCCCATTGGATGGTCAACATCAGAGTGGTAATATTGCAAATTGATATTTTTGTACCCTTTGGCTACATTGTCAATATTATATTCCACTGAGTATATATTTGAGTCATCATAGAGTGCATCCATTTTGGAGTTTGCATACAATACATTCTCACTTCTGTTTGCTGTGACACTTAAACGAAGTTCTTGATCTTTTGCAGTTGTGATAAAGGCTTTGGCCATGGCACTTTTTTTTGTGTATGCAGGCATATCATAATAAGCAGGTTGGAGTCTTGGGTCTTTGGACCCAACCAGTGTTGCAGAATTTGCTGCTTGGTATTTGTCAATCTGCTGTGCTAAAGAGTCACCGTTTCCGTCATGATACTGATCAGAGGATTCAGTTGAAACTGTTGCAGTCATACGGATAAAATCATTGCCACCGCTTGCACTTGCACCAAATTTTTTATAGTTCCATGAACCAAAACCAAGATTAACAGATGCTTTGAAATCTTTTGTAGGTTGTTTTGTTTTTATCTTCACGCCACCGCTTAAATTGCCGTATGTTGTTACATCATATGGTCCTGTGATTATTTCGATAGAATCAATCTGGTTGGCTACAATGTGTGAAACCGGCGGATCCATTCTGTTTGGGCAGGCTCCATAGATTTTTGTACCGTCAACTTCTACGGAAATATTGTCGCGTTTTTGACCGCGGATGAAGATGTCATTGGCAATACCGCTTCTGCGACTCATGTCTATACTTGGAACTGAATCAGCGAGCGCTTGTGCGACATCAGCAGAAACCTGCGCATTTTGTGCGACGTCTGTGAGTGTTGTGGATTCTACGCTGATTGGTGCAAGTTCAATTTCTGATGCATACAAAGAGGAGAAGACTAATAAAGAGAGTGTAATTGTTCTTTTCATGGTGTACCCTTTTTAAATATATATTTAAAGAATAATTTTAAGAAATTATTTAATTTATGATACAAAAAGAAGTGTTACAAAAGTGTTAATTTTTTGCTAAAATTGCACTATGAGTACAAAAGAAAAAATAAAACGGACGATTTTAATAGCAGCGGGGTTTGGTCTGGCGACCTATTTGATTATGAGCGGGATGGCGATGCTGCAGTAAAGGCTTTGTCTTGCAGAGATGGCTTGTATGACACACAGCCCGCACTACAAAGTACGGGTTCCGTAACGCTATTTAATCGGAATCGGTACTTCAGTGCCGACTAAAGTGTTTGGGTTTTTAAAAAGCTGAACTGATACGCAAAAGTTCATTGTTACGCAGTGCAGTGAGCCGTGTTGACGGATTAGAACAGAGCAGTCTATGGCTACAACGTCTCTGTCTGGAAACGTTTTTTTAAAAATTGCAAGTGCTTCCTTATCTTGTGAAACACCATAAACCGGTACTAAAACGGCACCGTTGACAAAAAGAAAATTGGCATAAGTCGCGGGCAGCCTCTCTTTTTCAAAATAAATCGCATCACACATCGGAAGTGAAACAAGCTTAAAATCATGCGTTTTTGCCAAGTGTTGCAGCTCTTCTTCCATAAGTTTGAGCTCATGATAATGTTCGTCATTGGTATCATCGCATTTTACATACATGATGGTTTTCTCATCTGTAAATCTTGCAAGGGTGTCTATGTGGGAATCTGTATCGTCTCCAGCCAGGTAGCCGTGATGTAGATATAAAATCTGTTCTGCGCCGAAAAACTCTTGGAGTTTTTTTGTAATTTCTTTGGCAGTGAATTGGGGATTGCGGTTTTTGTTGTGCATACATGCAGCGGTTGTTAAAAGGATACCTGCACCATTACTCTCAACTGCACCGCCTTCAAGAACAAAATCAATTTTTTCAACCTTGCATGGCAGGTATTTGTGCGCAATTTTTTGCGTCATCAGATTGTCCTTTTTGGCATCAAATTTGTTGCCCCAGCCGTTAAAAGAAAAATCAAGCAAAGCGGTTTTATTGGCTGTTTTAACAGATAAAGCAGAACAGTCTCTTGCCCAGGTGTCATTTGTAACACAGTGTACAAATTCAAGATTGTCTGTATCTGAAAAATATTTTTTTACCGCATCTGTGTCATAGACGACAACAAGGCATTTTTGATATTTTCTGATGGCATTGATGATACTGACAAAGGTGTTTTGTGCATCTTCAAGGTAGTCTGCCCAGTCTGTATCTGCATGGGGAAATATAATTTGGGTAAAACTTTGTTCTTCAAATTCGGCAATTAGCCTTTTTTTCTCTTTCATTGTGTATAATTCTCCTATGGCTTACATCGCATTAGATAAAAATTATTTTTTTAACAATCTTGATATTATTACCAAACTAACTAAAACAAAAGATAAAACAGCGCTGGTTTTGAAAGATAATGCCTACGGGCACGGACTTTTGCAAATCGCACAGATGGCAAAAGAGTACGGCATAACAAAAGCAGTGGTACGCACCTTTGAAGAAGCAAAACAGATTGAGAGCTTTTTTGAGTATATTTTGGTTTTGGCAGATTTTGCACAGGAGTCAAATGAAAAAATAAGATATACGATTAATGATTTGCAGGCAATTCACAAATTTGCAAAAAACACAAAAGTACAACTTAAAGTAGATACGGGAATGTGTCGTAACGGTATTTTGATGGATGAACTCGAAGAAGCCTTTGTGTTATGTGCAAAACAGGGACTCAAACTTGAAGCTGTTTTTACACACCACTCTTGTGCTGATGAAGAGAATGAATATTTTGATTTGCAAAACAAAAATTTTCAACAGGTGAAAAAAGAAGCAAAGGTGTTGGCAAAAAAGTATGATTTTACTCCTTTAGGGTTTCATTCGTGTAATTCTGCCGCACTCTTTCGCACAAATGATTTTGATGAAGATATGGCGCGCGTAGGCATCGCAGCCTATGGTTGTCTGGAATTGCCGAATGCTTTACATGTAAAAGGCTTACATGTAAACGAATTGGCACCTGTTTTGTCTGTATATGCAAAAAAGATCTCTTCAAGAAAGCTTCAAAAAGGAGACTGTGTCGGTTATGGAGCAGCTTTTGAGGCAAAGGCCTCTTGTAGCGTGACAAATTATGATTTTGGGTATGGTGATGGTTTTTTAAGAAGCTGTTCGCACAATTTTATAACGCCTGAGGGCATTAAAATAGCGGGTAGAATTTCTATGGACAACAGTTCTTTTTTGACAGACAAAGAAGAACTCCTGATTTTTAATGATGCACGCGAAGTTGCCAAGTATGCGGGCACAATAAGCTATGAAATCCTGACCTCTTTAAAAGCACACCTGCGAAGAACAATTTAGAGGTGTCCTTAAGCTATTTTGACAATCGCCTCTGTAAATACAGCACCGTCTATTCCCAACAGTGCCATCTCTTCTATCTCTTCTTCCTTCTCTATATGTACTAATATTTTTGCATCAAACAAATAGTTTTCAGCAATTTTCTGGGCAGTTTTTGCCAGTTTCTGCTCTACATGGATATAACTTGCACCCAGGGCAGAAGCATAAATGAGCTCTGTGACATTTTGAACTTTGAGTGCGAATTTTATAGAATTCTGATTGAGGTATTCAATAATATCAAGGTTTTTCTCTTCAAATTCGAGGTAAATTATTGACGCAGGTGGTGTCTGAACAATTGCGTCTATATCAGACACATGATAAAATTTTTCACTCTTTATAAATCTATGACCAAATAAAAGCATTATTTTCCCTTTTGTAAACATTCGCGAGAGCAGTAGTATTTTCCGTTACTGAGAATACACTCTTGTATTTCCGCATAAACACCACAGCTTGTACACTCCACCATTTCATCGGCATCGGGCTTTGCGGAGTCTTTTTTCGTGTTCTTTTTTGTAACTTTTGCTTCTGGTTTTGTCTTGAAAAACAGAAAGTAAACCGCAGCAATAACTGCTCCGATTATAAGTATTTTCAGTATCATAATTCTTCTCCTAGAAGTAAATAGTGTCTGTTTTTTGTTTCAATTATTTTATGTTTTATATCAATATCAGCTTCAATTTCATCAAAAACTTTTTCACCTTTGTAAAAAAGCAGCTTTGAATGAGCATCCCGAAAATTTTTACTGAGAGATAAAAGCATTTTTGTGTCTGTGACGGCACGTGATGTGATAAGATCAAATACTTTCGGCTGCATCTCTTCAACCCGTTTTTTTACGACTTTTACATTGTCAAGTCCCAAATCAGCCTTGACAAACTGCAAAAAACTTGCCCGTTTTGTTAAAGGCTCTACAAGTGTTACCTCTGTGTGCGGCAGTGCAAATGCCAAAATCATTCCCGGAAATCCGGCACCGGTGCCTATGTCGAGGAGGGAGTCTACTTTTGGTAAAAAACTGACAGGAAAAACCGCATCATAAATGAACTCATTTATAGTCCGTTCACTTTTTGCACCTGTAAGATTATGAATTTTATTCCATTTAAAGAGATGCTCTTTGTATTTTTGTATGTTTTGAAAAAAATTATTTGGTAACTCTATTTTGTCATGAGCCAGTGTTGTTTTTAAATCCAATAGAATATCCTTTAAAAAGGATATTTTATCTGAATATTATTTAATAGAATGTAAATTGCAGGAATTCAGAATTTATTATGAAAATATTTTTTTCATAGCTGTAAAGAAAATTTTGAACAGACCTTTGTTTCCAACAAGGTCATTGATAAACTCGTCATAAGTGATTTGTTTTTCTTCAAAAAATCCTCTTAAGTATTTTTCACTTGCTTCCATCCCGCCTTCCTGCTCGATCTCAAGCAGTTTTGCATAAATCGGTTCCATTGTATCAACTGCTTTTTGCGGAGCGGCTTTTCTGTATGCCGTATGAGAGATGATTTTGTTTGTAATAGGATCTATTTTTGGCTCAAATTCTGTGACAACCCAGTAGTAACTTCCGTCTTTGGCAAGATTTTTCACAACAGCGATGATGTTTTTTGCATCATTGATTCTGTCCCACATCATTTTAAATACAACTTTTGGCATATCAGGATGTCGTATGATACTGTGAGGTTTTCCGATAAGTTCTGATTCACTGTATCCGGAGATTTCTACAAAATAATCATTGCCGTATTCGATGATTCCTTTTGGATCTGTTTTGGAAACTATATATTTTTTTGGATTTAATTTGATTTGGTTATTAATTGGTTCTGGGTGTTTCAAGTTACATTCCTTTCTTAAGTTTTGACAAATTATATAATGATTTTTCTTAAATAGATGAATAAATTTAGAAATTTTATGTAATAATACAGGTACTTTATAAGGTGAAACAATATGACGAAAGAAAAAACAATAGATGCGATGGAACATGCCCGTGAGGCACATATAGAGCAGATGACAAAAATAAAGTTTTTGATTGAAGGCAAAAATATTGACAATTTAACACCTGTGTCGAAAATGAAGTGTGAATTTGGGAAGTGGTTTTATGATGATACCCAAGAAATAAAAAGTGTTTTAGGTGTTCAGTTTTATGAGAGTCTAGACAGGATACATGAAGAGTGGCATATACAGTATGCCAAAATCCATGCTATTTTTACGGGTGCAAAAGAGGAGGGTTTTTTTTCCAAACTGTTTAAAACACATAAGGTAGATGATTTGGAACTTGAAAAGGCAAAAGTATATTATAAAGATCTTGAAGAGATTACAAAAGATCTGCTGAGACTTCTTGAGACAAGCAAAAGAAGAGTGCAGGCCCTGAGCGCATCAAAGTTTTCCTGATCTTTATAAAAGATGTCCCATTCCGTCGCGCTTGACATCAAGGTATCCTTCATTATGCTTGTTCGGTTTCATAATAATGGGAATCCTCTCAACAATTTCAACACCGCTGATCGAGTTTACTTTGTCAGGATTGTTGGTCAGCAGTTTTATTTTTTTGATATTGTAATGATGCAAAATAAAAGTGACGACTTCATAGGTACGCTCATCTGCAGCAAAACCGAGTTGATGGTTGGCCTCTATGGTATTGAGCCCTTTGTCCTGCAGGGCATAGGCGTTGATTTTGTTTAAAAGTCCTATGTTTCTTCCCTCCTGCCGAAGATAGATTACCATTCCGCCGGTTTTATCAGCCATTTGCAAACCATACTCAAGCTGGTCACGGCAGTCGCATTTTAAACTGCCTATGGCATCTCCGGTAAGACACTCCGAGTGAACACGTACTATCGGCACTTCAGCCAACTCTTTTGCACAAATAACAAGATGCTCTTTTTGCCCTTGTTTAAAAGCCTGTACATTGAAATCACCGAATCTTGAGGGCAAATCTGCCACATCAGATATTTTTATTTGCATATATGCTGTCCTGTACAATTTTGCAGGCATTATAGTTAGATTATGATTAGAATTATATTATATGAATAAATTTAATCTTTAAAAGGGTAAAATAGCCTCTTTAAAATATAAAGGGTCAAAAATGTTTCAAAGATTTCGCAGAACCAGACTAAACAAGCATCTCCGTGCGCTTGTAAGAGAAACACATGTAACTGTAGATGATTTTATATATCCGCTTTTTATCCGTAGCGGTGAAGGTATTAAAACCGAAGTGGCATCCATGCCGGGTGTTTATCAGATGAGTATTGATGAGGCTGTAAAAGAGTGTGCGGTGCTTAAAAAATTAGGATTGTATTCGATTATTCTTTTTGGAATTCCCGATGTCAAAGATTCCATAGGCAGTGATGCTTTGTGTGAACACGGGATTATCGCTTCAGCAGTACGGGAGATAAAAAAAGCACACCCTGATATGTTTGTCGTCACAGATTTGTGTTTTTGTGAATATACCGATCACGGGCATTGCGGCATAATTGATGATGATCGTGAAACAGTTGATAATGATGCCACTTTGGAGATTTCCGGACAGCAGGCAATTATACATGCTAAAGCAGGTGCAGATATGATAGCACCTTCGGGTATGATGGACGGTATTATAGAAACTTTGCGAACATACCTGGACAGAGCAGGGTATAAAGAGTTGCCGATTATGGCATACTCTACAAAATTTGCAAGTGGATATTACGGACCGTTTCGTGATGTGGCTGAATCAACTCCTAGTTTTGGTGACCGCTCCTCGTACCAGATGGATCCTGCAAACCGCCGTGAAGCGATTGCTGAGAGTAAAAGTGATGAAGAGCAGGGGGCTGATATTTTGATGGTAAAGCCTGCTTTGGCTTATTTGGACATTGTGCGTGAGATTAAAGACAACACTTCGCTTCCGATGGCTGTTTATAATGTAAGCGGTGAGTATGCTATGCTGAAATTTGCCGGTCTGAATAATTTGATAGACTATGAACGCGTGGTGATGGAGACGATGATAGCATTTAAACGTGCAGGCGCTGACATAATTATCTCATATCATGCAAAAGAAGTAGCACAAATGCTCAAAAATCGCTAATTTAAAGAAAAGTATATTAAAATAGCTGATAAACAAAAAAGAGGAAGAAACTGTGAGACATTTTTTAACACTCAAAGATTTTACCAAAGAAGAGATTTTAGAAATTATAGATATCGGTCTGAAAATAAAAAAAGAGCTCAAAGCGGGCATTTACAATAAAGAATTAGAGATGCAGACACTTGCTATGATCTTTGAAAAGAGTTCAACAAGAACGCGTGTAAGTTTTGAAACAGGAATGTTTCAGCTTGGGGGGCATGCGCTTTTTCTCTCTAGCCGTGATATTCATTTGGGACGGGGAGAACCTGTAAAAGATACGGCAAGAGTTATTTCGAGCATGTGTGATATGGTAATGATACGCACCTATGAACATTCCATGATAGAAGAGTTTGCATCGTATTCTCAGGTACCTGTTATTAACGGACTCACTGATACCTATCATCCCGTGCAGCTTTTGGCTGATTATATGACGATGATTGAATTTGGAGTTGCAAAAAATGCAATTGTTGCCTACGTCGGTGACGGAAACAACATGACAAATTCATGGTTGATGCTTGCTGCAAAACTGGGCTTTGAATTACGTATTGCAACACCAAAGGGATATGAAGTTGACAGTAAGGTTCTTCGAGATGCTTTGGATACAGCAAAAGAGAGCGGTGCGATTATCAGGGTAATGAATGATCCCAAAGAGGCAGTACGCGGGGCTACAATTGTCACAACAGATACATGGGCTTCAATGGGGCAAGAAGATGAAAAAGAGCAGAGAATCAAAGATTTCAAAGGCTTTATGGTTGACGGACTGATGATGTGTCTTGCACAAAAAAATGCAAAATTTTTACATTGTCTGCCTGCGTATCGGGGACAGGAAGTAAGCGAAGAGTTGCTTGAAGACAATGCGGATATAGTGTTTGCAGAGGCTGAGAACAGACTGCATGCACAAAAAGGGCTTATGGTCTGGCTTGACAGACAAAGGTAACTGTTGACAAATGGATAAAAATTTCAACTATTCAAATTTGAAACTCGGCATTATCGGAGGCGGGCAACTCGGCAGAATCATGTCACACAAAGCAAAAAAGATGGGATTTCATGTAACAATACTTGACCCCACATTTAACTGTCCTGCCGCACAGGTTTCAGACAAGCATATCCTTGGCGGGTTTTATGATAAAGAGAAGCTTGAACAGTTAGTGCAAGAGACAGATGTGACAACTTTTGAATTGGAACATGTAGACACTTCTATACTCAAAGAGCTGTTTGATCATGGGCATATCATTCATCCCTCTCCTTATATTATCGAACTCATTCAAAATAAATATGAGCAAAAAAAACTTCTTGACAAAAAAGGTGTTCCTGTTCCTGCCTATAAAGATGTGAAGAAAGAGGAAGATTTGGCTGCCTTCGGATTTCCTGTTATTCAAAAAGCAAAGATGGGCGGTTATGACGGAAAGGGCGTGCAAATGCTAAAATCCGAAGCAGATGTAAAAAATGCACTCCAGACCGAATCATTTATCGAAGAGCTTGTGGATATAGACAAGGAACTGGCCGTAATCGTCGCGAGGAATATTGAAGGCCAGATCAAATGCTACCCTGTGGTTGAAATGCTTTTTGATGAGAGAGTGAATATTTGTGACATTGTGATGGCTCCTGCAAAAATTTCAAAAGAAATTGCGGACAAATCAAGAGAAATTTCAATTGAAGCCATCAAAGCCTTGGACGGTGTCGGAATTTTTGCTGTTGAATTGTTTTTAACAAAAAAAGGCAAGATTTTGGTTAATGAAATAGCACCGCGTCCTCATAATTCTGGACATTATACAGTCGAAGCCTGTGCAACATCACAGTTTGAACAGATTATCCGGGCGGTAACAAATCTGCCTTTGGGATCTACCAAGCTTATTTCTCCTGCAGTTATGATTAATTTGCTCGGAGAAGAAGGATATGAGGGAGAACCTTTTATAGAAGGAATTCATGATGCATTGGAGATTCCGGAGCTGTCTTTTCATTTTTACGGAAAAACCTTTACGAAACCATTTAGAAAAATGGGGCATGTAACAATCCTTGATGATGATATTGACGAGGCATTAAAAAAGGCAATGAAAGCAAAAGATATTCTAAAAATTAAAGGAAGCAAAAAGATATGAGTAAAGCGTTGGTTGGAATTATTATGGGGAGTGACTCGGATTTACCGGTTATGAGTGGGGCTATTGAGATATGTGAAGCATTTGGTGTTGCCTGTGAAGTAGATATTGTCTCCGCACACCGTACACCGCAAAAACTTGTAGAGTATGCACAAACAGCACAAGCAAGAGGCTTGCGCGTCATCATCGCAGGAGCCGGCGGAGCTGCACATCTGCCGGGTATGATTGCTGCGCTGAGTGTCTTGCCTGTTATTGGAGTGCCGGTGAGAAGTTCTGCACTTGACGGAATGGATTCTCTGCTCTCTATCGTGCAAATGCCGGGAGGTGTTCCTGTGGCGACAGTAGCTATTAACGGTGCCAAAAATGCAGGAATTCTTGCAGCGCAAATTATTGGGACAGGGGATGAAGCCCTGCAGAAAAAGATTGCCGAGTATAAAACTGCAATGAAGGATGAGGTAGACAAAAAGTCAGAAAAACTTGCAAAAATGAAGTACAAAAAGTACTTGAACCAATAACAGACAAGGATTTGATTCAGATGAAATTTTTTCTTTTTTTACTCATTTTTTTTACTTCTCTTTTTGGAGCAAAAGCAGTTGAAGTCGGCAAACGGTTTGAAAGTTCCGAAAACTGCAAAGTCTGTCACAGGCGTATCGTAGAAGAGTGGAGTGCTTCATGGCATGCAAAAAGTCATTTTGAAAAAGATGAATATTTTAAGAAAAGTCTTGAATATGTCAGCCGTAAAACAAGAAAAAGTTTAAATGCTGTAAAAATTCAGTGTGCTACCTGTCATAACCCTCGAATCAGTGTAACAAAAACAGATGAAGATTATGAAATTGCTGCTGTTATGGGATTGGCAGATGAAGATGATCCTGTGAACAAAGCAGTAAATTCAAAGGTTATCAGTGAAGGAATTAATTGTGTTGTATGTCACAATATAGATAAAATACATGATGAATATGACAAATCAAAACGAGGAATCAACAGAGTGGAGTGGACTCCGTCGGGTGTTATGACGGGACCTTTCAAAGATGCCAAATCGCCTTATCACAAGGTAGTCTCACATGAGTTTATGCATTCAAATCCAAATAAACTCTGTTTTGTATGCCATGCAAATGACAGAAGTGTAAAAGGCGTGGTTTTTACAGATATGGAGAGTGAGTATGTCGGTAAGCAGACCTGTGTCTCGTGTCATATGGGTCCCAAACAAAAGGGTGTTGCCGCAACATATAAAATGTACAATGGTAAAGCAAAAATGCGAATGGTGAGAAAACACGGATTTATTGGTGCACATACACCCGGTTTATGGAAAGGCGCTTTGCGCTTGCAACTGAAAAAACAAAAAAACAGACTGCTCATAAAAATTAAAAATCCGCAACCGCACAATATACCAAGCGGTTTTGGTTCAAGAGAACTTCTTGTTGAAATTGTCTATAAGAAAGGGACTGTAGTCATCAGTGAAAAAACTGTTTCTCTTTCACGCCATTATATAAGAAGACATAAAAAAGTCGGTATTGCGCATCTTGCGCTGAAGCAAAGTAAAGATACAAGTATAAAGGCACATGGTGAGAAAACAATACGTTTGCCGCTGGTCAATGGGGCAGACAGTGTTGAAGTGACATTGTATTACCGTCTGGTAAACGATGAGGTTCGCAATTTGCTGGATCTGAAAGAGCCGATCTGGTCGAAAAAGAACTTTATAGTAAAAAGTTCTTTGCGACTTTGATAAAATACTTTTTTAGTATTTTATCCCTGTTACTGTTCTGACTTTGTCTATAGTCGGCGCTACAATCTCTTTTGCTTTGTGCGCACCCTGGAGGAGTATTTCTCTCACTTCGTCTTGATGCGCTGCAAAATATTCTCTTTTTTCTCTGTAGGGTCTGAAATATTCCCAAATCACATCATGTAGATAGAGTTTAAAATGCCCGTGTCCTTCCCCGCCTTTTTTGTAACGTTCCTGGAGTTCTTTGCATTCATTTTCATTTAAAAAGAGTTTTGCCATATTGTACACATTACAGTTTTCATACTCTTTTGGTTCTTCCATCGGTACTGCTTCGGTAACAATTTTTTTGATTGTTTTGAGCTGTTTTTTCTCTTCACCAAATATATTGACAGTATTGTTATAGCTTTTAGACATTTTCTGTCCGTCAGTTCCTGGAACTGTGGCAACATTCGCTTCTATTTTATATTCCGGAAGTTTAAATATATCACCATATTCGTTGTTGAATTTTATGGCAATGTCGCGTGCAATCTCAACATGCTGGATCTGATCTTTTCCCACCGGTATAATATCAGGCTGATAGAGTAAAATATCGGCAGCCATTAAAACAGGATAGGAAAAGAGCGAATGGTTGGCGGCTATGCCTTTGGCAGTTTTGTCTTTATAGCTGTGAGCACGTTCGAGCAGCCCCATAGGTGTAAAAGAAGAGAGCACCCAGTAGAGTTCCAAGACTTCTTTTACATCAGACTGTACCCAAAAAGTTGATTTTTGCGGGTCTATGCCGAGTGCCAAAAAATCTGTTGCCGACTGCATAGTCAGCTCTGCCAGTCTTTTGCCGTCTTTTACGCTTGTCTGTGCATGGTAGTTTGCTATAAATGCAAAAGTGTCATTCTCTTTTTGTGCATCGACCATCTGTTTGATAGAACCAAAGTAGTTTCCTATATGCAAATCACCTGAGGGTTGAATACCGGTTAAAACTCTCATTATACAATTCCTGATTTTTTAAGGCGTATTATACCCATCTCAGCTTTATTTTGCTATTATATAGTTAAATATAATTAAGCCCTATGGCTTAAAATTAAAGGATTTATGATGATAGTACAAATTCGTGCAAAAGATATAACTTTAACAGACGAAAAGAAAGCACATATAGAACAGGGCATTGAAAAATTTAAAAAGTTTTCTTTAGATATTACAAGAGTAAACTGTATAGTTTCTGCTGAAAGAGCAGGTGTCTTGGTAGAGTTTGAAATACATGTAGCACACTCTGCTCCTATTGTCATCAGTGAACACCACAAAGACCTGGATGCTGCCATTGATGTGGCTGTTGACCGTGCAAATAAAGCTTTACGCCGCTTACATGACAAAGTAACTGATCATAAAGGGCCTTCTATTAAAGAATTAGAACTTACAGATGTATAAAGCAGCTATATGAAATTATTATTATTTTTGATTTTCACAGTAAATCTTTGGGCATCACAAAGTAACTATTCTCTTAGAGTGGCGGTTGGAAAACCTACATTCTATTCGGCAGCTGATATAGCGCTTGGAAAGTTCGGAGCTTACAGAGATGATTTAAAAGCGTATAATTTAGATGGAGGGTATCTTTTAGCAAAAGATTTATTTACTTTACCATTAGATTTGTATCTTAAAGGCGGATTGACATTTTATGATGAAACGGCACAAAAAGATGTATATGGTGCTGATATTTATATAAAAGCATATTACAATATTGATTTTTGGAATAACAGAGTGCGTTTTGGTTTTGGAGAGGGGGCTTCTTATGTAAGCCGTGTTTTGGAGATAGAACGCATAGATGCTCAAAATCATAATGACAACAATTCACACTTTTTAAATTATTTGGATATAAGCCTGGATTTTGATTTGGGAAAACTTGTGAAGTATAAGCCATTAGATGAAACATATATTGGTGTTTTGTTAAAACACCGGTCAGGGATTTTTGGTTTGATTAACAATGTAAGACACGGTGGTTCAAACTATGAATCTGTGTATATAGAAAAAAACTTTTAGGTGTCTTATATGTATAACTGGCTTTTATGGTTTCATGTCATCTCTTTTATCTCCTGGTTTGCAGTATTGTTTTATCTGCCTAGGCTTTTTGTCTATCATGTTGAAAACAGTAATAACAAAGGTTTTGTAGAGGTAGTTAAAATTCAGGAAATGAAGCTTTTTAAATATATAGGTGTGCCTGCTATGTGGGCTACACTCCTTAGCGGTGCAGCACTTATTTATCTTGGCGGATGGATGAGTGCTCCGTGGTTACATGTAAAGCTTCTGTTTGTACTTTTTTTAATTATAGACTTTTACTCAATGAATGTGTACAGAAAACAGCTTTTAGAAGACAGATGCACAAAAAGCGGAAAGTTTTTCAGAATGTATAATGAAGTACCGACACTTTTGATGCTTGTTATTGTAGCGATGGTTGTACTCAAACCCTTTTAAATCGGAATCGGTACTTTAGTGCCGACTGTTTTTTCTTTCTTCCTCTTTCATCTTTTTGTAAAAATAAACACTCAAGGCTGTCAGCCCGATTCCGCCAAATAAAAATGTAAACGCAAGCGCATAACTCATGTTTATTTGTCTCCTCTCTTTTTTGCTTTAAAAAGAAGCGGGGTTCCACTGAAATTAAAGGCTTCGCGCAGTTTGTTAGTAAGATAGCGTCTGTAGGTAAAATGCAGACCTTTGGGCTTATTCATAACAATGGCAATTTTTGGCGGTCGTGTTTCATACTGTGTTGCATAATAGATTCGAATCACCTGTCCGTGCATACTTGGCAGGGTGTGACGGCGCAGTGCCCGCTCCAAAACTTCATTGAGCCGGGATGTCGGAATTCTTTGTGAATAGTTTTCGTTTATTTCTAAAATCATATCATGAAGTTTGTCTACTCTTTGATGGCTTTTTGCCGAAAGGGTTAAAATAGGGGCATAGGCTAAAAACTTAAATCTGTCACGCACCTCTTTGATGATTTTGTCATGCTCTTCTCTTTTGGCAATATCCCATTTGTTAAGAATGATAATACAGGCAAGCCTGTTTTGATCAACAAGTCCCGCAATTTTTTCATCCAAATCCAAGAACGGCTCACTCGCATCCAAAACAACAAGTGCCATATTTGCATTTTCAAGCATCTCTTTTGTGCGCATTAAAGCATATTTTTCAATACCGACAATTTTTCCACGACGGCGAAGCCCTGCTGTGTCAACAAAGGTAAGCTGTTTGTCTTTATAGACTATGGTCTCATCAATCGGGTCGATTGTTGTACCGGCAACAGAACTCACAACAGAACGTTCTTCGCCCAAAAGAGCATTAAGCAGTGAACTTTTTCCGACATTGGTACGTCCGATAATAGCTATTTTTATATGGTTTATGTCATTTTCATCAAACTCTTTGATACGATCATTCTGAGCAAATATTGAGTCATCTTCTACCTCTTCCTCATCCCAGTAGATGAAACTGTCATCTTCTTCATCCTGGGCATATTGTGAGAAAAATTCTTCATCACTGAGTTCTTCTTTCTCCTCTGTGATGATTTGTACTTCTTCTGTTTCGTCTTCTTTGAGAATATCACTTTGTGGCAGTTTGTCATAGATCCAATCAAGCAGTTCAACAGTATTCCTGTTGTGTGCTACAGAGATACCGAAGATGGCATCTGTGCCAAACTCATAAAACTCCCAGAGCTTCTCTTTCATTTTGTCATTGTCTATTTTGTTGACAACAAGAGCAATCTCTTTACCCATATTTTGGAGTTCATAAAAAAGTTTTTTGTCTTCATCCTCAGGCAAACCTTTGCCGTCGACCATATACAAAATAATATCTGCTTTGTAGGCAGCTTTTAATGACATCTCTTTTATTTTATCAAAAAGCTCGCACCCTTTATCAAGTCCACCCGTATCTAACAGTTCTGCTTCTTTGTCAATAATTACGGCTGTTTTTCGTTTGACATCCCGTGTTGTTCCTGCCAAATCAGATGTTATGGCATCACGTTTTTTTACCAAACGATTAAAAAGTGAGCTTTTTCCAACATTTGGACGGCCTATAATTGCGATTTTTTTCATGAGTGAACCTTGTAAACTTGCGAAGAATTATAAAATATTTTTGAAATTATATCTAAATTATGGTTTAAATGGGGAGAGAAACAAAAACTGCCTGTTTTACAGGCAGTAGGGAGTGCTGTTATTCAGTCGGAAATTCTTTGTCTAAATTTTCCAGTGCCTGTTTTGACTGAAACTGCTGCCAAAGGGCATTGTCATTTTGAAAACTTGAAGCAACAGTTTTTTTGTAGGCCTTTTTGACCTCTTGGTTAACGCTTGACTCGGGAACAGTTACAAGCATATAAATTGCACCGGATGGCGCCGTCCACATATCTATAGCTTTGGAGCCTTTTAAATCCACTTTTGCCACCTGTTTTGTGACAGCCGTTGTGACTTTGTCCACTGTTTCGGCAGAACCGTTTCCTGTGGCTCTCGTAAAACCTTCCATCTTGTCTTTGATTTTGCTCTCAATCTGTTGTGCCAAATCAGAACGGCCGTTCATGAGGGCAACACGACGCATATGGGCAATACCTGCTGCACTTTTCCCTGCAACACCCACACCTGCATAGTAACCGGGTACTTCCGGTATACAGGTCCATCTGGGAGCGGCTACTCCCTCTTGTTTACATGTAAAGGTGGGTGTGTAGACTTCTTGTTTTTTTGGTTCGGCTTTTTTGCTGCTACAGCCTGTAATCGCTGCTGCAATCAGTGTTGTTGCAATTATATTTTTCATTATTTTATTCATTAACAGTACCTTTTTATTAACATTACATGTAGTATACTACCATAAATCTTTACCATTACTAAGGAAAATATTGAAACAGTACTATTCTTATGAAAATTTCAGAAATGATACATGTAAACTTAGAGACAATGTGAAAACATTTGAACCTGAAACAATAGTTGCTGTTGCAAGAGGCGGGCTTGTTCTGGCGCATTGTCTGGCAGAAGGGCTTGATATCCGAGATGTGCAGAGTATAAGAACAGAGCTGTATGATGCTACATGTAAACGCGAAGCGCTGTCTCTTTTTGGAATATGCAGTTTGTCAGATGTGAAAAGAGTGCTTGTTGTGGATGATATAGCCGACAGCGGTGAAACACTTGCGTATGTCATGCAGCATTTGCAAAAAAACTTTCCTGAAGCGGCATTTAAATCTTCGACACTTTTTTATAAAAAAACATCAATATACGAACCGGATTTTTGGATAAATGAAGCAGATGCATGGATAGAATTTTTTTGGGAGAAAGATTTCAGCCCAGCGGGTTAAACGGTTTTATGCTTTTCAATCCTGAGAGTCGGCACTAAAGTACCGACTGGTGTGACTTTTTTGCCACTCTCACTTCCTTAAAGGATGGGTTGTGACATATTCCCGGAATCCGTACTTCAGTGCGGACTGTGTTGCCTGGTAAAATCTGTTTCGTAAATATATGCAGCTATATCTTGTAAAACATCTTTTTCAAAGGCAAGATTGGGCATGAGTTCGTATTTGTCAATGGCATCTTGCATGATTGAAGTTGTTTCGCTCGGTTTTTGTACCCACTCTGCCATCTGTCTGACAAAATCTTTTTTATTGGGAAATGCATTCAAATATCTTGTACGCACTTCCATCATTGCCGGGGCCGAGACAGATTTCGTTTCAAAATGACAGGTTGTGCAGTTGCCGTGAAAGAGCAGGGCACTGTTTTGTGATGCCTGCAAAAGAGTGCCAAGGAAGCAAAGCAGTATAAAAAGAGATTTCACACGCTATCCTCTGGCTTTTTTTATCATCTCATAGGCCTGATTTATCTCCTGCGTTTTGGCGGTTGCTTCTTTGATATACTCTTCGCTTTTTCCCTGAGACTTGATGATATCAGGATGATACTGACGCACAAGCTTTCTGTAGGCTTTTTTGATGCTGCTCATATCATCATTTTTGCTGACACCCAAAATTTTGTAGGCATCATCCAGCGTAGCCTGCGGATGGATGTTTTTCATCATCGCTTCAAACTGGTCAAACAGAGCGTGATATTTTTGCGGATCAAAAGCAAAAGCCTCGGCAATTGTGGTGAGTACTTCTTCTTCACTTTGGGTTACTTCACCGTCTGCAAAAGCGAGTTGAATGAGAAATCCCATAAACTGCTCTTGTTGGGCTTTATTACGTCTGAGTGCTTCTGCTAAAGCATGGGCAATCTGCTCTGTATTGTCACGGCGTTCTTTTTCTTCGTTGAAGATTTGTTTTAAAATATCTTTTGTTTTTGCAGGTTCCGGAAAGACCTTGGAAATGTCATCAAACATGATACCTACAAGCTGTGCTTCAAGGGCATCGACATGACCGTCTGCCTTGGCAACTTTGGCAACAAGGGCGACAAAAAGTCCCAGCTCACTGTTTTTGAGTGATTCATACGAAACAGAAAAATTTTTAAATGCTTCTTGCGAATACTCGGCTGTGTATCTGCCGTAACTTTTAAATATATAATAAAAGACTGCCCCTAAAAGCAGAAATAAAAATAAATTACCCATAGTTTTTCCTATATTTTTATGAGATTATACAATGCTGAAGTAAATGGATATAATTGCATTTATGAATAGAATCAAAAATTTAAACAAAGGCGTACAGTATATGCTTATTGCCAGCCTGGCATTTGCTGTTATGGGTGCTTTTGCCAAACTTGCCAGTCAAAACATGAGTTCACTTGAAGTTGTTTTTTTTAGAAATATTGCAGGGGTACTGTTAGTCGGTATCGCAGTATTGAAAAAGCCTATGCAGCACAAGGGAGGAAAGCCTCTGTTGCTCTTTTTTCGGGGTTTCATGGGCTTTGTCGCTCTGCTGGCATTTTTTTACAATATCGCACATATTCCTCTGGGCGATGCAATGACCTACTCAAAAACATCTCCGATTTTTACGGCAATATTTGCCTGGCTTTTTTTAAATGAAAAACTCTCTTACAGGGGATGGATTGCCGTTTTTACAGGCTTTATCGGTATACTTTTTATTACACAGCCGAGCGGAATCGGATTTTCAAAATATGATCTGCTCGGAATTTTCAGCGGGGTGGGTGCAGCACTTGCCTATACCTCTGTACGGGAATTAAAAGCCTACTATGACACCCGTGCCATTGTGCTTTCTTTTATGATTACAGGAACACTCGGTCCGGTCATTTTGTTTGTTGTTTCTCCTTATCTGAACTTTCCTGAACTTGATTTTATGCTTGCAAAATTTGTAATGCCGCATGGTATTGTCTGGTTCTATCTCTTTGCGATGGGAATTTTTGCTACAATTGCACAATTGCTGATGACAAAAGCCTACGGAGAGACAAAAGCGGGAATTGTCGGTGCTGTAAGTTATACAAATATACTTTTTTCGATACTGGTCGGTCTGTTTTTGGGAGATGCTTTTCCGTCACTGGTAACGAGTTTTGGAATTGTACTGATAGTGGTTGCGGGTATTATGGTTGCACGCGATAAGTAGGGATTAAAATCGTTTAGCTATAATAAGCTATATTTTTGAAAGGCAGATATATTATGAAACTTTTAGCGGGCCCCTGTGTTATTGAGAGTGAAGAAAATATTTTTACAATAGCAAAAGCATTGGAAAAATATCATAATGACGAGACAATAGATTTTTATTTTAAAGCGAGTTTTGACAAAGCCAACCGAACATCTTTGGAGAGTTTTCGTGGTTTGGGTATGGGTGAAGGTCTTCGCATACTCCAAAAAGTCAAAGATGATTTTGGCTATAAAATAGTGACGGATGTGCATGAAACGATTCAGGTTGAGCCTGTTGCAAATGTGGTAGATATGTTGCAGATTCCTGCATTTTTATGTCGGCAGACAGATTTGCTCGTCGCTTGTGCAAAAACAGACAAAGAGGTAAATATCAAAAAGGGACAGTTTATCAACCCGCCTGATATGAAATACTCTGTTATGAAAGTGCTTAAAACCCGCGGATGTGATGAAGTGAGTTATGAAAATTCCCAAAAGCACGGGGTCTATCTGACAGAGAGAGGCAGTTCTTTCGGATATGGCAACATTGTTGTGGATATGCGTTCTTTGGTGATTATGAAAGAATTCGCACCGGTGATTTTCGATGCCACACACTCTGTACAGATGCCGGGTGCTTTAGGCGGAAAAACAGGCGGTGACAGCTCTATGGTGCCGCATCTTGCAAAAGCAGCAGCAGCCATCGGCGTGGACGGATTTTTCTTTGAAACACATTTTGATCCAAGTTGTGCTTTGAGTGACGGTCCAAATATGCTAAAATTAGACGAATTGGAAAAACTGATAGAGAAAATCAAAAAAATACAAGCAGTAATATAAATAACTCACAAGGAAGAAGTATGCAGTTAATTGAAGGTAAATTAAAAGTAGTAAACGGCAAAAAAATTGCCATAGTAAGTACACGATGGAACCACTTTATAGTGGACAGACTCGTAGAGGGAGCAAAAGATGCTTTTGACCGTCACGGCGGGAATGAAGAAGATTTGACACATGTATTGATTCCGGGTGCGTTTGAGTTGCCGATGATCGTCGATCAACTCCTTGCAAGTGGAAAATATGATGCAATTTGTGCATTGGGAGCCGTAATACGCGGTTCAACACCGCATTTTGACTATGTTGCGGCTGAAGCGACAAAAGGAATTGCAAGCATGAGTCTAAAATACCAAAAACCGGTTTCATTCGGTCTTTTGACAACTGACACGATTGAACAGGCGATAGAGCGAGCCGGAACAAAAGCCGGAAACAAAGGTTTTGAAGCAATGACGGTTGTGATTGAAATGCTAGATTTGTATGAGGTGCTGTAATGGCTACTCGTCAACAGGCACGTATGGCTGTAGTCAGCCTTTTGTACGCATACGATCTTGGAAATGGCAATACTTCCGAACACTCTAATGAAATTCTTGAAGAGAAAAAAATCAGAAACAAGCAAAAAGATTTTGCTCTTGGACTCTATGAAGGTGTAATGGAGCATATTGAGGCAATTGACAAAGCTATTGTAGAACATCTCAAAGAGTGGGATTTTGAACGTCTGGGTGCCATTGAACGTGCAACATTGCGACTGGCTACGTATGAAATTCTTTTTAGCGGGCTTGATTCTGCCGTAGTTATCAATGAAGCAGTTGAAATTACAAAATCGTTTGGAACAGAACAGTCTCCAAAGTTTATCAATGGTGTTTTAGATGCAATAGCCAAAGACAAAAAGGCATAAACAGAGATGAGAAAGATACTCTGGTTCGGTGTTTTATTTGCAACATTTTTATCTGCAGCAGTCAATTACAAACAAACAAACAACTGTTTGAAATGTCACGGAGGGATTGAGCATATACGGGCGACTGAATCCGGCATGGCAAAAGCGATTGCAAAAAAAGCAGCCAAAGCAGGGTATCCGAAAAACAGCTGTATTGTCTGTCACGGAGGCAATCCGGCAACAAAACATAAAAGCAAAGCCCATAAAGGAAGTCTGAAATACTTTTTGTCGCATGAAGGCCCCAAAGAGTTTTATCCGGCACCGGGAAGTACCTGGGTCAACAAAAATACCTGTGGAATGTGTCACAAAGAAGAAGTCGCAGCACAAATGAATTCTCTGATGATGACAGAACAGGGAAAAATCCAGGGAGCACTTTGGAGTTTTGGCGGCAAAGAGGGATATAACCATACAGTAGGCACATATCAAACAAAAAATCCGACAGATATTCATGCCAGACTTGGTACAAAAAAGTATCAGGAGTATATGCAAAAACTCTCAAAAATGGAACCGCAGGCATTTCCTGAAAAGATGACCCAACTGCCTCCCGCTCCAACAGCACAAGAGATTGAAAAAGACCCTTCTTTGGCTGTGTATACCTATTTGCGTCAAGAGTGTCTGCGTTGCCATACAGGAAGCAAAGGGCGTCAAAAAAGAGGTGATTACCGAGGTATAGGCTGTGCAGCCTGTCATATCCCCTATTCAAACGAAGGCTATTATGAGGGTGGCGACAAAAGTATATCGCATAAAGAACGGGGTCATTTGCTTGTGCATCAGATACAGTCATCACGCGAAACAAAAGTTACGGTGCATAAACAGAGTTATTCGGGCATTCCGACAGAGACATGTTCAACATGCCATAATCGCGGAAAGCGTATCGGGGTTTCATATCAGGGACTGATGGAAACTGCTTACAAGGCAACTTTTGACAAAGACGGAAACCCCCAGCCCAAACTTCATACCAAACGATACATTCATATGCAGGGAGATGTGCACTTCAAAAAGGGAATGCTGTGTCAGGATTGCCACACATCCAATGATATGCACGGAGACGGTTTTTTAAGCGGAGCCAATGCCGGTGCTGTAGAGATAGAGTGTCAGGACTGCCACGGAACAACAAAAAAATATCCCTGGGAACTGCCATTGGGTTACAGTGATGAGTTTAAGACATCTCCGCAGACAGGAGAAGCCAGAGGCGTTACAAAGACGATGGCAGAGTATCTAAAACAGGGAAGTGTCAATAAAGCGGATGAGGGTTATCTGCTTTCGGCACGGGGAAATCCTTTGATACATGCAACCAAAAAAGGCAATGAAGTTATAATGCATTTGGCAAGCGGAAAAGATGTAGTGCTCAAACCGCTCAAACTGCTTAAAAAAGAGGAAAAACTCTCAAAAGCCGGACTGCTGGCAATGGACAAGATTACAGCACACAATGACAGACTTGAGTGTTACACCTGTCATGCAACATGGGCACCACAGTGTTACGGTTGTCATGTGAAAATTGACTACAGCGGCGGAAAACAAAACCCTGATTATCTGCAGTCTTCTCATGATCATGATATACACGGACAAACAGGTATTATGCGAAAATCATTGAAAAAATATCTGGTTGACGGACAGGTTACCGAAACAAGAAGTTTTTTACGCTGGGAAGATCCGGCTCTGTCCCAAAACGGAGAAGGACGTATAAGCCCGACTGTTCCGGGATGCCAGACAACGATTACCGTTATCGGGAAAGACGGTAAGGCGCTTTTGCAAAATCACATTTTTAAAATACCAAATGTCGAAGGTGCAGGAGCTGAAGGTCAAAATGCCATTGATATGGCACCGATTCAGCCTCATACCATTCAAAAAGAACCAAGAAGCTGTGAAAGCTGTCATGCAATGAAAAAAGCACTCGGGTACGGTATAACAGGTTCGCAAACAACATTTGATCCTTCTGTGGATACTATAGTCGATATCATGAGTGCTGATGGAAAAATAATGCCGACGATTGTAGATGAACAAATTCCTGCCATACCGAATCTTCATTTTGACTACTCAAAATTTTTAGATGAAAACGGAACGCAACTGCAGACTGTCGGGCATCACTGGAAACTTTCACAGCCTCTGAGTCAGTCACAGATTGATAAAACAGACAGAGCCGGAGCCTGTGTGGCCTGTCACCAAAGTATACCGGAAGGAAATCTGGCAGTTTCCGCAATGGCACATATTGCAGAGATGGCAAATATAAATATAGACAACAAAGAACATGCCGATATTTTACATAAAGTTTTAAATTTAGCTGCATGGCTTCAGGTAATTCTGGGTGTATTTATTGGTATGCTTGCAATGTATATTTTTTATAGGCTTTTTATTAAAAAGAAGTCTATCAGTTCACGAAACAGAGGATGGAAATAATGAAATATTTTTTACTGTTGGTAACACTTTTAAATGTTACTCTTTTTGCAAATGATATCATTATAAAAGAGAGTACAAAGAGTGTTGATACAACAATACAGAAGATAAAAGACATTGTGACAAAAAAGGGTTTGCGTGTTTTTACTGTAGTTGACCATCAGGCAAATGCAAAACACATCGGGATGCAAATGCGAAGCAGTAAACTGATAATTTTTGGCAATCCTGAAACAGGCACACAACTGATGCAGCAGGATATTGTAACAGGTGTTGATTTGCCTATGAAAATTCTTGTCTACCAAGACAGAGACAAAAAGGTGAAAGTTGCCTACAGAAACGGAAGTTGGCTCAAAGAAGAACACCCGTTGCTCTCAGATAAACTGGTGCAAAAAATAGATAATGCACTTGATAAAATTACAAACAAAGCGATACAATGAGTAGACTGACAAAAGAAGAAGCACTGGATTTAATCCGCAATGCGGATTTAAAAGAGTTAGGAAAGATGGCGACGAACAGAAAAAAAGAGTTGCATCCAAAAGGAATCACGACCTTTGTCATTGACAGAAACATTAACTATACAAACATCTGTTGGGTAGACTGCAAGTTCTGTGCCTTTTACAGACATGAAAAAGATGCGGATGCCTATGTGCTGAGCTTTGACGAGATAGATGCAAAAATAGACGAACTCTTGGAAATCGGCGGGACACAGATACTTTTTCAAGGCGGTGTGCATCCAAAACTCAAAATAGAGTGGTATGAAGATTTGGTGGAACACATTCATCAAAAATACCCGACGATTACGATTCACGGATTCAGTTCCATCGAGTTGGACTTCATCGCCAAAGTTTCGCGTATCAGTATTCAGGAAGTTTTGGCACGTTTAAAAGCAAAAGGACTGGCTTCCATTCCGGGTGCGGGGGCTGAGATACTTTCAGACAAAGTGCGTGACATTATTGCACCCAAAAAGATAGACGCTGAAGTCTGGGTGGATGTTCACAGACAGGCGCATAAACTCGGTATAATGAGTACAGCGACAATGATGTACGGAACAGTTGAAAGTGATGAAGACATCATAGCACATTTGGATATGGTGCGAAATCTGCAGGATGAAACGGGAGGATTCCGTGCTTTCATTATGTGGAGTTTTCAGGGCAAAAACACGGAACTGCTGCGTCTGATTCCTGACATGGAAAAACCCTCTTCTAACAGATACTTGCGTTTGTTGGCTGTTGCCCGTCTGTATCTTGACAATGTGCCAAATATTCAAAGTTCCTGGGTTACGCAGGGTCCCTATATCGGTCAGATGGCACTCAAATTCGGGGCAAATGATTTGGGAAGCACGATGATGGAAGAAAATGTCGTCAGTTCAGCCGGTGCGGCCTACCACATGGCAAAAGAGGAGATGGTACATCTCATTAAAGACCTGGGTGAAATCCCGGCTGTAAGAAATACGGCATATGAGACTTTAGAGATATTTCAATAATGAAACTTTTTTTTATAATATTAGCAATAGGACAGATAATCATGGCAGCACAAATAGACTATATAGAAGTAAAGGGAATCAAAGTCCCGCTTATTTTTGAGCAGGATAAAAGACTTCCCCTTGTCAACACACAGATTGTGTTTACAAACAGCGGAACGATAACAGATACAAAAATACCTGGATTGGCAAAATTTTCTTCAAAACTTCTCAATGAGGGAACAAAAAAACTGGGTTCCAACGGCTTTTCTGAGGAGCTTGAGTCTCGGGCGATTCACATATCTGCAAATACAGGCAGTGAGACCTTTGTAATTGAAATGAGTTCGCTTAAAGATGAGTTTGAAAATGCCACAAAGTTTTTAAATACTTTGCTGAAAGATCCAAACTACAGTGAAGCAGCGCTTTCCAAAGTCAAGACAATGACGCTTGGTTCACTTAGCCGCAAAGAGAATGACTACGATTATGTTGCATCAAACGAACTCAAAAAGCTTCTTTTCCCAGGCACACCGCTGGCACAGCCTGCATCGGGCACTGTAGAGAGCGTAAAAAGCATAGAACTAGAGGATGTAAAAGAGTTTGTGAAGCAGCATTTGGTTGTGGCTAGAGCTATCATTGTCATCGGAGGTGATCTTGATATAAAAGAAGTCAAAGAGAATATGGCCAAAATTTTAAATACACTGCCAAAAGGCAAAAGCGAACCTCTGCCGCATTTTCAAGCGAGTGACAAGCCAAAAGAGAGTATTTTAAAAAGAGAAACAGAACAGGCATACATCTATTTCGGCTCACCGTATAATATGGCTGTAAATGATGAAGAGTATTACAAAGCCAGAGTGGCAACCTTTATACTCGGAACAGGCGGTTTTGGCAGTCGTCTGATGGAAGAGATTCGTGTCAAACGCGGACTTGCCTACTCCGCCTATGCTCGGGTACATGTAAACAAATCTGTTTCGTATATGGACGGATATCTGCAGACAAAACTTGACTCAATGGATGAGGCGAAAAAAACAGTCATAAATGTGATTTCGGAATTTGTTCACAAAGGTGTAAGCAAAGAAGAGCTTGAACAGACAAAGAAATTTCTTCTCGGCAGTGAACCGTTACGGGTAGAAACCATGAGCCAAAGACTGCAACGCACCTTTATGGACTACTACAAAGGTTTTTCTCTGAATCATTCAGAAACAGAACTCAAAAAAATTAAAAAATTAAAGCTCAAAGATTTGAATGATTTTATCAAAAAGCATACAGAGATCCTAGAGCAGAGCTTTGCGATAGTAACGAAGTAGTTTCGTGACACTCATAGGGCAAATCGACAGAATTCTTTTTGAATCCGAGGGCTTTTTCATTGCTGTTTTAAAAAGCGGTGAAAAAATCAGCGGGACCTATTTTGAAAGTGATGTCGAGAGTATTAAAGGGTCTGCAATTACCCTGGAAGGGGAGTGGGTTGAGCATAAAAAGTATGGCAAGACTTTTAAATTTGAGACACTCAAAGTCAACCAGAATGAACTCTTTTTCTTTTTAAATAAAATCATTAAAGGCTTTACAAAAAAACTCTCTGCGGATCTGATAGAACATTTCGGCGCGGAAGAACTTGTAGAAATTTTGGACAATGACATAGAAAAACTGCTGGAGTTCAAAGGCATTAAAGAAAAACGGCTCAAAAAAATCCAGGCTTCATGGAAACAGTTTCGTTCCATGCGTCGGCTGGGGGAGTTTTTAAGCCCTTATGATGTAACACCGGCACTGTTGACAACGATTGCCACCGCGATGAAAGATGTGGACGAGCCGTGCACAAAAATCAAAGAAAATCCCTACATTCTGACAAATATCAACTCCATAGGTTTCAAACGTGCGGATGAACTGGCACTGAAAATGGGCATAACACCTGAGAATGAACAGCGTATCAGTTCGGCTATGGATTATGTGCTGCTGAACTACTGTGAGGCACAGGGAAACAGCTGCATAGCAAAAGAGGTGCTTTTTGGCGGTCTGGACGAACTGCTCGGGTTTGTCAACAAAGAAAATCTGTATGAGGCGGCTTTGGTGGAGCGGGTGGCTGAACAAAGTATAGTGATTATGAAAAACGATCGGGTTTCTCCTGTACGTCTGTATGATGCAGAGAAGTTTTTGTATGATGATTTTACAACGCGAGCAAAACTTGACAGCGGCGGATTTGTCAAAGACCTTGATGCTTTTTTGTCTGAGAGTTCTCTTAAGCTCGGCGAACAGCAAAAAACTGCCGTGGAGATGATAAATAAGGGCGCTTCTTTACTTTTTTTAGTCGGGTATGCCGGAACGGGAAAAAGCACGACAAGCAAAACAATTTTAGAACTGCTTAATACCCGATATGATAAAAAAGAGATAATTACCTGTGCTTTGAGTGGCATTGCTTCCCAGCGTATTAGCGACACAACGGGTTTTGAGTCTGCAACAATTCAGTCACTGCTAGTCAAACATGAGGGAAGTGACAAATTTCCCTATTCGGTTGTATTGATTGATGAAGCCTCTATGATAAACTCTTCATTGTTTGCACGGGTGATGCACAAAATTTCTAAAAAGGCCATTGTCATTATTGTCGGAGATGATGCGCAGCTGCCGCCAATAGGTGCGGGAAATGTGCTGAGTGATGTACTGACGCTTGCGCTTGCTCCTACTGTGAAACTGACGCAGATTTACAGACAGAGTGAAGAACAGGCGATTACCCTCATCGCCAACCAAATCCGTCAGGCAGAGATTCCCGAGTATCGGCAAAAATATGAAGATTTCGAGTTTGTCGATGTCAGTATTCAAAACTATTATGCGCTGAAAAACCAACTCTCACAGGAGGAGTTAAAAAACCTCAGAGAGGACAACTCACAACAGATTATTGCGGAGATTATTCACCGGGTTGTCGAGTCTATAGAAAAAGCAAGATACCGGCTGAGCAACAAACAGATTAAAGAGTATCTGAACTATTTTCAGGTTATTACGCCTATGAAAGGCGGAATATTAGGCTCGAATAATCTCAACAAAGTTTTGCAGGAGTATTTTAATCCCAATCCGAAAAAGTGTGTCAAGCGGGGAGAACTTGAATTTCGTTTGATGGACAAGGTCGTGCATACGAAAAACGAAAATATGGTTTCTTGGAGCGGCGAGGGCTTTAAAGAGGGGGAGGAAGCAAATGAGCGGAGAATTTTTAACGGCATGAGCGGACTGCTTTTTAAAATTGATGAAGAAGAAGAGCAGGTATTTGTTTTTTACCCCAATGAAGATGTAGTGGTTCGTTATGAATATGAAGAGCTGAAATCACATTTGATGCTCTCCTATGCCCTGACGATTCATAAAGTACAGGGCATGGAGTATGATATTGTGGTGATTCCTATGAGTTTTACGCATTACATTATGCATAATACCAAGCTGATATATACCGCCATTACGCGTGCCAAGCACAAATGTATCGTCATAGGCGAGGGCGGAGCCTTTGAAAATGCCTGCAGACGGGTTGATGTAACCAGGAGAGACACGGTACTTTTGGAATTAAAATAATCTTAATTGTGTTAAAATATCTTAGAGTGACTTTTTCGGAACCCGTACTTTTAACGCTAAAGCGTAACTTAGAAAAAAACTAAATTTTTTTCTGCAGTGCGGGCTCTGTGGCTTAAAAGGATAAACCGATGGACTACCAACAAATTCTGCAAGATATTGAAATTGAAATACAGCCGCTTTTTGGAAAAGGAAAAGTGGCCGACTATATTCCTGCACTTGCAGAGGCTGATGCAAAGCAGTTTGCGATGAGCATTACCTTTTTTGACGGAAGTTCTTACCATGTGGGTGCTTCAGAGACACTTTTTTCCATACAGAGTATCTCCAAAGTTTTTACCTTTACCATGGCTTTAAAATATCTCGGTGCAGAGCTTTACAGGCGCGTAGGACGTGAACCTTCGGGAAACCCTTTTAATTCTCTTGTGCAACTCGAATATGAAAACGGGATTCCAAGAAATCCTTTTATCAATGCGGGTGCCATTGTTATAACAGACACGCTTATCACGCATTACAAAAAAGATACGCTCGCCTTTGATGCCATAGTGGATTTTATACGCTCTATTGCCGATGATACAAGTATAAGTATGGATTCAGTCGTAGCAAGTTCAGAAATGCAGCATGCCTACAGAAATCTGGCCCTGACAAACCTGATGAAGAGTTTTGGCAATATAGACAATGAAGCGATAACACTGGTGCAGACCTATTTTAATCACTGTGCCCTGGAGATGAATACAAAAATGCTTTCACGCTCTATGCTCTACCTTGCCAACCACGGCATAGACCCCATAAACAAAAAAACCTATGTAACCAAAGCGCAGGCAAAGCGGATAAATGCCGTGATGCTGACCTGTGGACATTATGATGCGTCGGGGGATTTTGCTTTTAAAGTGGGTGTTCCCGGAAAAAGCGGTGTAGGTGGGGGAATTGTAGCCGTCATTCCTCAAAAAATGGGAATCTGTGTCTGGTCACCTGCACTGAATGAACAGGGAAACTCACTCATAGGTACAAGGCACTGGAGCTTTTTACGACAAAAACGGGGCTTTCGATTTTTTAAAGGAGGAGAGAATGATGTTTGATGAATCTGTAAAGGCGGTGTTGTGTGACATCGGCGGTGTGTTGTATGTAGGCGAGGAGCCTGTAGAGAGTGCTGTTGCGGCAATAAGAGAGATAAAAAAGCACTACCCCATACGTTTTTTGACAAATACCACCCAAAAAACCTCTGCACAGGTTGTCAAAAAACTGCAAAAAATGGGCTTTGACATTGAGAGTGAGGAAATTATTACGGCGCTTGACGTGACAAAAATGTTTTTAGCAAAAGAGAAAAGTTCTGCGGAGTTTTTACTGACGGATGATGCGCTCTCTTTTTTTAACGAGCTGAAATATTATGACAAAAAGTATGTCGTTGTCGGAGATGCCCAAGAAAATTTCAATTACAAAAATCTCAACCGTGCATTCAGAAAGCTGATGGAGGGGGCTTCGCTGCTTGCCATTGCAAAAAACAGGTACTTTAAAGATGCGGACAACGAACTGAGTATGGATGCCGGCTGTTTTGTGAGTGCCTTGGAGTATGCCAGCGGACAGAGTGCTTCGCTTATAGGCAAACCAAGCAAAGAGTTTTACCATTTGGCCTGTGCGAGTTTACATGTAAAGCCAGAGAAGTGCGTCATGATAGGCGATGATATAGAGAGTGATATAAAAGGAGCACAAGACGCCGGTATAAAAGCGGCTCTTGTCAAAACAGGCAAGTTTTCAAAAAAAGATTTGTCTTTGGGTATCAAGCCTGATTATCTTTTTGATTCAGTTGCTTCTATTTTGTAGCGTTGTCTACACTGTCCATAACTTTGTTGATAACAGGGGCGATGTAAGACATAGCAGACTTATCTTCAACCGCTTTTTTCAACTGCTCGGTTGTAGAGATTGTTTTGATGTCGGTAATTTTTTTGTTTAAAAGCGTCACAACAACTATTTTTGTTGTATCAATCCCTTTTCTGTACGGGGCGGCAACTTTTTTGTCATCCAAGAGCAAAACAACATGTTTGAAGTCTTTGAGACCCGGAAGGATAAAAAGGCTTCTGATAATGGAAGGTGCCGCACTCACATCGGCTACAAACTGCACATGATGCTCTTGCAGGTAGTTCGGTTTTTGTGTGTTAAAAAAGTCGTTACATGTATGTGCAGGCTCTTTGTCAAAAGCAAAAATCACTTTGTATGTGTCTGCATTGAGTGTATGCGGCTTTTCAAACTGGTCTTTGAGTTTTAGATCTGCCAGACTTTTTGAGACAACGAGTTTTGGTTCTACATTTTTGTTTTCATCACTTTTTGAGCTGCAGCCCAGCAGTAAAAAAGTTGCCAAAAGTCCAATAATTATATTTTTCATATATCTTCTCCGTATTTTTTCAGTATTATAGGTAAAAGTAGTTAATACAAAAGTCCTAAAGTGTAACTATAAGTAAAAATAGAGTAAAATTTTATAAACAAAATGTGGAATAAAGTCGTACTGGTGCGACGGGCTTCCTGCCGAAGGAAACCTAGTGTTAACGTAGAGAATGAAATTACTTTCATGCTCGTGATAAAACCAATAGACGGTTTCCTTCATTTTGTAAAACAAAATTAAGGAATTAAAAGATGGCATGGGCAACAGCAAGACATATACTTGTAGAGAGTGAAGAAAAGTGTAATGAATTGAAAAACGAAATACAAAACGGAGCGGATTTTGCGGAGGTGGCAAAAGCAAATTCCACATGTCCTTCTTCGGCAAACGGCGGAGATTTGGGGAAATTCGGACCGGGACAAATGGTTCCTGAATTTGATGAGGCTGTATTTAGCGGGGATGTCGGTGTTGTGTACGGACCGATTCAAACACAGTTTGGCTATCATCTTTTAGAAGTAACAGGCAGAGGATAGGTTATGAATAAACCGGTAAAAGCAGCTGCAATTCAGATGAGTATGAGCGAAGACAAAAACGCCAATGTTTTAAAAGCTGGGCAGTTTGTCCGTGAAGCTGCTGCAAACGGAGCAAATATCATACTTTTACCGGAACTTTTTGAAGGGCTCTATTTTTGCAAAGATATGGACGAAAAATACTTTGCATGGGCACAGCCTTTGAAAAATAACGCACTGATACAACATTTTGCGGCTTTGGCAAAAGAGTTACATGTAGTTGTCTTAGTGAGTTATTTTGAAAAAGCGGATGAAGGGTACTTTAATTCACTTGTCGTTGTCAATGCGGACGGAGCGGTGCTGGACAACTATCGTAAAACGCACATTCCTGACGGTCCGGGGTATGAAGAGAAATTTTACTTCAAACCGGGAAATACCGGCTTTAAGGTTTATGAAACGGCGTACGGAAAAATCGGGGTAGGCATCTGCTGGGACCAATGGTTCTGTGAAACGGCACGGGCATTGACTTTGATGGGTGCAGAGATTCTGTTTTATCCGACGGCTATAGGGAGTGAACCGGAGATTCATTTGGATTCAAAAGAGCACTGGCAACGGGTACAGATGGGACATGCCGCGACAAATACGGTACCGGTGGTTGTTGCAAACCGTACAGGAGAAGAAAAAGGGGAGAGCTGCAGGCTTACTTTTTACGGTTCTTCTTTTATTACAGACTATACAGGGGCAAAAATTGCAGAGGCTTCCCGTTGGAGAGAAGAGGTTATTTACGCTGAATTTGACCTGGCTGAGAATGCCAAACAAAGAGAATATTGGGGGCTGCTAAGAGACAGACGTCCTGAGATGTATGCTAAAATCTGCTCAAAATAAGTTCTTCCAAATCTTCAAGCTTTGCATTTGTGACATTCTTAAACTGCGTGCGGTTAAAAGTCTGTTGTCTTTTTGCAAGCTGTGCGGTGTGTGTAGAGATAAGAGAGAGCATTTCATCTTGTTTTATTTTGCCGTCTAAAAAATCAAGCACTTCCATTATGCCGATGGCGCCCATGGCATGGGGTGTTCTTGTATATTTTTGTTCCAAAAAACAAACCTCGTCAATCAGTCCTTTTTCATACATTTTCTGTGTTCTTTTTTGGATGCGTTGGCGCAAAACATCTCTTTGGACGTCAATATTGTAAATATCTATGTCCTCGATAATGGGCTTTGGCGGATTTTGTCGGAACCATTCACTCGCAGAGATACCCGATGCTTCATAAATCAGGAGCGCTTTTTCTATACGGTATCTGTCACTGGAGGCGATTTTTTGCATATATTCTGGATCTGTTTGTACCAAAAATGCATAACAGGCATCCAGATTTTGCAGTTTCTTCGTTACATGTAAACTGTGTTCCTGTGTAATATCGGGAAGTGTCGAGAGCCCTTCAAGCAAAGATTTGAGGTAAAAAGAGGTGCCGCCGACGATGACGAGATTTTTGTTTTCTTCTTTACATGTAAGGCGTACTTTTTTATACAAATCTATAAAAATATCAACACTGAAATGTTCATTGACAAAAAGTTCATTGATACCGTAATGTTTGATTTGTGTGAGTTCTTCAGAAGAAGGCTTTGCCGAGACGATGTCAATTTCTTTATAGATGCTCAGTGAATCTATGGAGAGAATGCAGGCATTTGTCTGTTGTGCAACGCTGATGGCCAAGTCACTTTTTCCCGAGGCCGTTGGTCCTATAATGGCAATCTGTTTGAAACTCATTTGTCTTGATCGATTATTTGCGCGTCTTGCGTTGTTTCATCACTGAGCAGTTTAGGTTCATCTGCAGGTGAAATATTGCCGCTGAGTGCTTTTATAAGCTCACTCTCCTGTTCTTTTCCCAGCTTGCCGCTGGCGACAGTGTCGATAATTTTTTCGGCTATACGCATTTTTGTCATGTTTTCCTGCTGATGAAAATATTTGTCCAGGTTGTCCTGGTAGGCTCTGAGTTTATCATCGTGTCTGCGCTTGAAATAGAGGTAGATAAAATAAGTAGCAATAAGCAGTACAAAAAAGAGTATCAACAGGAGGTAGCGTTTTAATTCCATAGCATCCTGACGCTCCAAATCACGCAGTTTTGCCTCAAAAGCCTCTTTCTCTTTTGCCTGGGCCAAAAGCATTTTTTCTTTCTGTGCTGCTGCTTCAAGTTTTATTTTTTCGAGCAGTTGTGCTTTTTCCATTTTCGCCAGAGTAGTCTGTGCATTTATCTTTGCCAGCTCCTGCTCTTTTTGTGCATCAATTTGTTTGAGTTGTATCTCTTTTGTGTCGGCAACTTTTTCTTCAAAAGCTTTTTTTTGTGCAAGCTGTTTTGCTGCAAGCTCCTCTTTGGATTCAGTGAAATTGCAGGCACTGAAAAAGAGGAGCAGAAAAAGAAAAATAGTAAATTTCATAATTGAATAAACCTTATTGTTTTGTTGATTTGAAGAGTAATTATACCAAACTTAATAACTTTGTAAAGCCTTATGGTGTAAACTCAAACAAAAAGATTTATTATGAAACAGTACAATCATATATATACAGATTTGGATGCTTTTCACAGCTTTTTGCAAGAGGCAGCCATTGATGTAAATCAAAAAAATATTTTAATTCAACTGTTCAGCTCTTTGGAATCAAAAGAGGCACTGCAAAAAACCGCTGCAGAGATATATGCGACTTTTACAGATGCCCTGCTCATCGGTGCTTCTGCGGCAGGAGAAATTGCAAACGGAGAGATGCTCGACAGCAGTACGGTTGTCAGCATAACACTTTTTGAAAAAACAACGCTGCATGCATATTATGAAAGAGGAGAGGACTCTTATAGACTCGGGCACACTTTGTCAAAAAAGATTTTTGGCAAAGATACAAAATGTGTCATTACCTTTTTGGACGGTCTGCAGCATAACGGAGAGGAGTACCTTGAAGGGCTTGCCTCCTGTAATTTCAATCATGCGGTCATTGCCGGAGGGATGGCTGCAGATATGCTTCATTTTCAACAGACCTATACAGTTTTTGAAGACAAAGTGTTTGACGGTGGTGCGGTATGTGTTACCCTGCAAGGGGAGGCACTGGAAGTGTTTCAGGATTATAACCTGGGTTGGAGAGCTGTCGGCCCGACTTTTATGATTACAAAATCCGAAGGTGCAAGAGTATATGAAATCGATCACCGTCCTATCAAAGATGTGTATGCCGAAGTGCTTGGTGATTTCGCCGTGGACAATATGCCGGCTTCAACGATAGAATTTCCGCTCATCTGCCAGGAAAAAGATATGCCTGTCGCAAGATCCATGCTCAGTATGTTTGATGACGGAAGTTTATTGTACGGCGGTAATTTGGCGGAGGGAGAAGAGGTGCGTTTTGGTATAGGCAGCAGAACTCTTGTGAACCAGTATACTCTCAAAGAAGGCATAACGGATACAGACTCTTTGCAGGCCTGCTTTATATACTCCTGTATTGCAAGAAAACAGTTTTTGGACAAAGAGCTGGAGAAAATATTTCGATTGCTTGAAAATATTGCACCCACCAGCGGTTTTTTTACCTTTGGAGAGTTTTTCTTAAATGAAAAAAAAGCAAGACTGCTCAATATCACGACAACAATTTTATTTTTGCGTGAAAAAGGGACCCAAACACGCAAGCATACGCTCAATGAAAAAAGAAAACTGAAAAACAGTTCCAAAACAGACAGTGCCCTTTTTAATCTGATTGACTATGTGACAACCGAGTTGAAGGAAAAAGAGAAGCACTTTAAAGCGTCAAAGTTTAAACTTGACGAGTTTTTAAAAGCACTTGACAGTGTTGTTATTATTTCAAGAACAGACACTTTGGGAAACATTACCTATGTGAATGAACGTTTTGAAGAGGTGAGCGGGTATAAAAAAGAAGAACTTATCGGTCAGGCGCACAGTATTGTCCGTGATCCGGATGTGCCTGACGAGGTCTTTGCCGAGATGTGGAGAGAAATAAAAAAAGGAAATATCTGGCAGGGAGAGTTTGCCAACAGAGCAAAAGACGGCAGCAGTTACTATGTCAAAAGCTCTATTATTCCCATTCATGATGAAAATAATGAGATTATAGAATATATGGCAATTCGTGAAGATGTAACCTCTTTGGTGGAGAGTAGAAAAAAGGCTGAAGCAGCCGAAACAGCACAGGCAATGTTTTTGGCAAATATGAGTCATGAAATCAGAACTCCGATGAACGGAATTTTGGGTTTTACGGAGTTGCTGAGTAAAACACGGCTGGATGCGACACAGGAAAAATATCTCAATGTTATCAGCTCTTCGACAAAAACGCTGCTCAATATTGTCAATGATATTTTAGACTCTTCAAAAATAACCAACAATAAAATCTCACTTGAAAAGGTGCCGTTGAATCCTTTTGTGGAATTTGCAACAACCTATGAACTGCTCAAATCAGTAGCAGACGAAAAAGGCCTGCACTATACACTTGAAATTGACAATGCTATCTCTGTATGTTTGTACAGTGATGCTACCCGTCTGCGACAGGTCATGATAAATCTACTCTCAAATGCCATTAAATTTACTCCCGAATGCGGTACTGTGAAGTTGAGTATATCTTTGGTCAGGGAAACTGCGACACAGCAAAGACTCCATTTTAGTATCAAAGACAGTGGCATTGGCATTGCACAGGACAAACTCGAAGAGATATTCAAGCCTTTTGCCCAGGCGGAGACATCGATAACGAGAAGATTCGGAGGAACAGGACTCGGTTTGAGCATCAGTGCTGATCTGCTTCATGTATTTGGCAGTGAACTGCGGGTAGAGTCTGTTGAAGACAAAGGCAGTGAATTTTTCTTTTATCTGGATTTTGATCTGTGTGATGCGGATGAAGAAACGCTCCAAGAAGACAATATATATGGAGAGTGTCAGCAAGAGGGGGTATGTGACAAGCTCTCTTTACATGTACTTGTCGCAGAAGATTATGAAATAAACAGAATGCTGATAGAGTCAATTTTCAGGAAGTATACAAATATAACCCTCGAATTTGCACATAACGGGAAAGAGGCCGTGGATAAAGTGGCACAAAACGAGTATGATCTGGTTTTTATGGATATAAATATGCCGGTGATGAATGGTCTTGAAGCGACAAAACTTATACGCAAAGAACTGCAGTCTGATGTTGCCATTGTGGCACTGACGGCAAATGCCATCAAAGGAGACCGGGAAAAATTTCTTGCCTGCGGTATGAATGAGTATCTGAGCAAGCCGATAGACAGTGAGGAACTGGAAACGATTTTGTCAAAATACTCAAGACAACACAGAGATGTCATACAAATAGATATAGAAAAAATCTTACTGCAGGTAAATAAAAAAGTAGGTGTCAGCAAAGAGGTCGGATTAAAACTTTTGAGGTTGTTTTTAGAGAGTCTGCATGAGCTTGTACCTCTTCTTGAAGATGCCTTTGTTCGCGAAGACAACAAAAAAATATATGAGACGGCACACAAAATAAAAGGTGCGGCAGGGGCACTTTTTCTTGAGGAACTCTACACCCTCATGCAAGAGACAGAAAAGAGTGCCTTGGAAGAAAATGCTTTGCAACACAAAAACAAAACAGAAGTGCTTTATGAATATATTGAAGCATTTGAAACAGGAGTTGCACAATATCATTAAAATTTAAATCACATTTAGATAGAATATAAAAAAGAGTGAAGATGAGGTTTGATTTGCAGCGGATACTACAAAAAGCAAAAGATTTTAATGAACTTGTGATGTTTGAACATTCCGTCTTTTCCCTGCCATTCATTTTTATAGCGATGATAGTGGCAGCGGATGGTTGGTTCGGTTTATGGCTTTTGGTTCTTGGTGTTTTGGCGGCACTCAGTGCTAGAAATTTTGCAATGGGTGTAAACCGTTATGCCGATCGTGATATTGATGCAAAAAACCCAAGAACAAGCAGCCGTCCGAATGTAGACGGCAGACTTGACAGGGGAAGCATACTTATATTTGTCATTGTAAATGCGCTTATTTTTATTGCCGTAGCCTATATGATAAATTCTCTTGCCTTTGCTCTGAGTATTCCTATTTTATTTGTTCTGGCTGCATACTCTTATTTTAAGCGTTTTTCGTCTTTGGCACATGTGGTTTTGGGTATAGCACTTGGACTGGCCCCGATTGCCGGAGTGGTTGCGGTCAATGCGGCTATACCTTTATGGTCTGTCCTGCTTTCTCTGGGTGTCATTTTTTGGGTGGCAGGATTTGACCTGCTCTATTCTTTACAGGATATAGATTTTGACAAAGACAATGATCTTTACTCTATACCGTCGCGTTACGGAGCAGATGCCACACTCTTTATCTCTGCTCTTTTTCATGCCTTGGCCGTTTTGTTCTGGCTGCTTTTTGTATGGGCGGCAGATCTTGGCATGTTTGCGTACGCAGCGGCTTTGGGCAGTGGTTTTGTACTTTATTATGAGCAAATGCTTGTACGAAAAGATTTTACAAAAATAGACCGTGCTTTTTTTACCGTCAACGGCTATCTGGGCATTGCCTTTTTAATTTTAATTATTATTGACAGGACACTCTCATGAATAAACCCCGTTTAGTTCCCGCACCGATTGCTATAGTTTTTTCAGAAGCCGATTTAAACAAAGACGCATATGAAAGAGAGTATCAGCAACTCAGTGAAAGTGATGATGATCCGATTTCACAGTGGCTCAAGCTTGCAAAAGCCCGAGGTGAAACAGCAGAAAGCGATCCTGTTTTGCTGAACCTTATGGTGGAACTTCACCGAAAAATAGACGCTTTGGAGATGTTTTTAAAAAATGAAACACCAAAAAGGCTCTCTTTGACAAATGAAGCGCATATTCGTGCTATCGGATTTGAACATTTTGAACTCGAAGAACCTATGCTGCAAGAAGGAAAAGAGTATTATGGACGCATTAGTATGCCGGTACATCCCAAACGTGATATCGGTGTGTTTTTTAAGGCACTTTCTCCAAATTTGGCACAGATTGTCAGAATGCATGAGCGTGATGAAAAAGAGTGGGCTGCTTACCTGACTGCACGTGAACGTATATTAATCCGTGAATCCAAAGAGAAAAAACAGTGAATTTGGATCAATTCAGTTTCAATATAGAATATCTTATTGTCATACTCGGTGCGATTATTCTCTATCTGCTCTATTATGTCTATACAAAAGATGCCGAGTATTCAAAAAACATTCGCTCAGTTGCTTCTGTGGTTGAAGATTTAAACAGAGAGTTTTATTATCTGAAAAAAAAACTTGACCAGACACAAAGCAGTATAAAAGACAATTCACAAAGAATGACTGATGAGGAGATTTATCAGGAAATAGAACGCAGTGTATATGATATGGTGCATCCGCTCTCTTTGGCGATAAAGCAGCTGCAAAACAATATCAATATCATTGAACATGAAATACAAAACAAAATACTGCAGCTTGAAAGCGGTGTCAAGCAGATCTCTATTCCTGCATCTATTCACGGGAATGATGATGAAAAAATCATATCGCTGTTTAAACAGGGTGTTCCCATAGAAACGATTTCCAAAGAACTGCATCTCTCCAAACCCGAAGTGGAATTTGTTTTAAAAATAAACAAGATAAAGTAGAGCAAGCGTGAACGCAGACAGAAAGCTTTTTACCCTCGTGTCACTTTTGATTGGTATCAGTATAGTACTTTCGTATACGCTGACGCCGTATACTACACTCTTGTTTGGCGTGAATGAATTTCATTTTGCCATAAGACAGACTGTTTTTGGGCTCATGAGTCTGATCATAATTTTTATGCTTTCACAGCTTGATCCGGACAGATGGCTCAAACCCATAGGTTTCACTCTCTTTTTTGGTTCTCTGATTTTAATGATAGCCATGCCTTTTTTGCCTGAAAGTATTGTTTCTGAAGTCGGCGGAGCAAAACGATGGATTAAAATAGCCGGCTTTTCGCTTGCTCCTGTTGAGTTTTTCAAAGTGGGCTTTATCTATTTTCTGGCCTGGAGCTTCTCTCGAAAACTCGGGCATCATGACGGTATGGGACTGAGTGGCGAGTTTAAAAGATTTATGCCCTATGCTGTTATTTTCTTAGGGGCAATGTTTATTATAGCCTTTTTGCAAAAAGATTTGGGTCAGGTTGTTGTTCTCGGAGCTACTTTGCTTTTTATGCTGATTTTTGCAGGGAGCAGTTTTCGGTTTTTCTTTTCTATCCTGGGTGTGATTTTTGGAGCAGTTATCCTCTTTATTGTAACGGCACAGCACAGAATACTCAGGATCAAATCATGGTGGGCTTTGGCACAAAACTCTGTGCTTGATCTTTTGCCTGATGCGATTGCCGATAAACTTCGGGTGCCTGTTGAAGTTGAACCATATCAGATAGGGCACTCTCTCAATGCTATACACAATGGCGGTCTTTTTGGTACAGGCCTTGCAAACGGAACATTTAAACTCGGTTTTTTAAGCGAGGTACATACAGACTTTGTTTTGGCAGGACTTGCGGAAGAGTTTGGATTTTTTGGTGTTTTATGTGTTGTTTTCATCTTTTTGTGGATGATTCAGCGTATATTTAAAATAGCCAACAGAACCAAAGATACAAGTATATATCTCTTTAGTATCGGCATCGGACTGATCCTCTCCTTTTCTTTCTTGGTAAATGCCTATGGAATAAGCGGTATAACACCTATTAAAGGGATTTCTGTTCCTTTTCTCTCTTATGGCGGTTCGGCAATGCTTGGTGCTGCTTTTGGTGTTGGTATGGTGTTGATGGCATCGAAAAAAGCAAAAATGAATTAAGGAAAAGCGGGTATGAAACTATGTATTACAGGCGGCGGAACAGGCGGGCATTTGATGATTGCCGAAGCTTTGTCAGAGGCTGCTGTAGCTGATGGATATGAGGTGATTTTTGTCGGTTCGACCTCGGGACAGGACAGAAAATATTTTCAAAAATACAGTAATTTTTCAAATGTCTATTTTTTAGAAACAACGGGTGTTGTGAACAAAAAGGGTATTGCAAAGATAAACGCACTCTATAAGGTTTTTCAAGCCTTCTTGGAGGCAAGAAAGATTCTGAAAAAACATAAAATACAAGCAGTTTACAGTGTTGGCGGATTTTCTGCGGCACCGGCATCTTTTGCTTCTTTGAGCCTTTTTATACCGCTTTTTATTCATGAGCAAAATTCGGTTGAGGGCAGACTCAACAGGCTTTTAAAAAAATATGCCAAAAGTTTCATTTCTGCTTATGACAAAAATTCTCCTGTAAAGGGGTATCCTGTCAAAGAGTTTTTTTATAAAAATGCCAGGTGCAGAGACAAACTGAAAACCATTATATTTTTAGGCGGTTCTCATGGGGCAAAGGCAATTAATGATTTGGCTTTACATGTAGCCTATAAGTTGCAAAAGATGGATATTGCCATCATACACCAGGCCGGAGAGGCTGATTATGAAAGGGTCAGGCAGGAGTATGACAGACTTGGTGTTTCAGTTGAGCTTTATGGATTTACAAAAAAACTGCCGGAGTTGATTACACGTGCCGATTTGGCTGTTTCGCGTGCAGGCGCTTCAACACTTTGGGAACTCACAGCAAACGGGTGTCCTGCGTTTTTTGTTCCCTATCCGCATGCTGCAGGTGATCATCAGTATTATAATGCGCAGTTTCTTGTCAAAGACAATGTGGCATGGTGCGAACGTGAAGGGAAAAATTTGAAACCAAAACTAATCAAGGTACTTAAAAATCCGCAACTCAAAAAAAAGAGTGAAAAGCTTCTGCACTACACAAACGGGAATGTCGCACAGCAGATGATTCAAGATGTACAAAAGAAGATGAAATGATACAGGAACTGGCGCAGGATTTGGTAGATTTGATATTTGACTGGGGATATCCCGGTATTTTTATTATGATGGCGATTGAATCTTCTTTTATTCCTTTTCCGAGTGAAATTGTTTTGGTTCCTGCCGGATATCTGGCAGCAAAAGGAGATATGAGCATAGCTTACATTATGGGAAGTGCTTTGGGCGGTTCTTTGGTTGGAGCTTTTGTGAATTACTATCTGGCACTGACACTGGGACGGAAATTTCTTTTGAAATTCGGGAAATATTTTTTTATTTTTCCAGAGACACTTGATAAAATGGAAAATTATTTTCAAAGCCACGGGCATATCTCTACTTTTACAGGCAGGCTTATTCCGGGAATTCGACAGCTTATTTCGATTCCGGCAGGACTTGCCCGCATGAATATCGTTGAGTTTTCTTTTTTTACCACGCTGGGAGCCGGAATCTGGGCGCTGATTTTGACACTTTTGGGCTATTTTATAGGAGAAAATGAGACGCTTATACAAGAATACTTAAAAGAGATAACTATAATAGTTTTTGTTTTGTTGGTAATATTAGTCTGGATATACTACACTTATCAAAAAAGAAAGGCATAAGATATGGATTATATGTTTACGCAGGGGTTTTTGGGAACAAGAGCCCCTTTGTTTATGGATGTTGTGACACTTATTGTAGCAGTTTTGCCATTATTGGTATATGGAGCAATATCTTTGGCAAGAAAAAAGCTTTACAGGGCGCACGGAATTATTCAAAATACCATTTTTGCAGTATCGGTCATTGTTGTCGGATACTTTGAATACGGTGTCCGTATGGGCGGAGGATTTGATGCTTTTATGGAAGGAAGCGGTGTTTCACATACTTACGCTTCTCTTGTACTGGGCTTACATGTAATCATAGCCGTACTTACATTGGTATACTGGAGTCGTACAATAGCAAAAGCAAATTATCAGGCTATAAAAGGAGTGCTTCCTGGGTTAAAGTCCAATGAGCATAAATTATTGGCTTTGAAAACTTTTTTGGGTATAGTTTTTACTTCATTTAGCGGTATTTGGGTATATTTGCTGTTGTTTGTTTACTAGCAATAGCGCTTTTAAAGCAATTAGCCGGCACTGCAGAAAAAAATTTAGTTTTTTTCTAAGTTACGCTTTAGCGTTAAAAGTACCGGTTCCGAAGTACATATTGATATTTTTTCGGAATTAGTACGTCAGTGCGGACTTGAGAGTGGCTTCGAAGGCGGTTTACTGGAACCCGTACTTTAGTGCGGGCTGAGAGTGGCTTTGAAGTTTGCATGTTAAATTTATTTTTAGGAGGAAAGAAAATGATAGAAGTTGGAGAGAAGGCACCGGATTTTTGCCTGCCGAATCAGGATGATGTTGAGATGTGTCTGCGGGATTTAAAAGGAAAATGGATAGTGTTGTATTTTTACCCGAGAGACAATACCCCGGGATGTACAACAGAAGCCTGTGAGTTTACGGAGGCTGCTCCGGATTTTTCATCATTGGATGCGGTGATTCTTGGGGTGAGTGCAGACAGTACGAAAAAGCACAGGAACTTCATAGAAAAACACAATTTAGGCATTACGCTTTTGAGTGATGAAAGTACCGAGATGATGCAGAAGTACGGTGTGTGGCAGTTGAAGAAAAACTATGGCAAAGAGTATATGGGCATTGTCCGTTCCACATTCATTATAGACCCTGAGGGCATTGTGCGTGCGAAATGGGAAAAAGTGCGTGTCAAAGGACATGTAGAAGCTGTCAAAGAAAAACTCAAAGAACTGCAGCAGTCATAAAACCGGAAGATGATGAATTTTACATTTTTAGAGGTAAGCGATAAAAAAACCCTGGACAAAGTTTTTGCTTTTAGGTATAAAATACTGAGGGAAATATATCCGGAATATCTGGAAAAAAATGCTCTTAAAGATGAAAAAGAGTATGACAAATATGACGCATATTCGGTACATTTTGCAGCATTGGATGAAGAAGAGAATGTCTGTGCAACAGTACGCCTGATTTATAATTCTCCCATTGGATATCCGACACAAAACAGTGCAAGGTTTGACAACAGTATGTTTGAAAAAAACAAACTTGGCGAGATGTCACGAATCTTTGTTGATAAAAAATACAGAAGTATGAAGACGACAAAAGTTATTATAGAAGCGGTAAAACATTATATGTATGGTAAAATGCTAGAAGAGGGAATAGAATATACATATGGAAATCTTGAAAAAAACTTTTTACGGCTGTTGAAAATATACAAAATGCCATATAAACCGGTAGGAAAGCTTCAGCAGCATCAAGATTTTGGATGGCGTTATCCTTGTATTTTATATACGAAAGAACTTGGGTGTGTAAATCCCGAATTAGTAAAATTATGGGGGACAATGGAGTGAAGCGCAGCATACGACTTTATTTACTTGTCTGTCTGGCAGTACTGCAACTGCAGGCAGAAGATTTGCTCTCTTCCATTATGACAGATATGAAGCAGTTTAATGAAATTGCTACACAAACAAAACAAAATGAACATTACCAACCCTATATTATCTCTGTCTTTGAAGCAAAAGAGTTGGAAAAGTTGGGTGTGTCGACACTTAAAGAGGCATTGTTGCTTGTTCCGGGTGTAGATATGGCTACTGATAATTTCAATAACCAGACACCGATTTTCAGAGGTTCCAACCCTTTTGCCTATGGACAGTCCAAACTGCTTATAGACGGTGTTTTAGTAAACAATCTTTTCTTTGATTCTTATTCCGAGTATCTTTCCATGCCGATAGAGATGATAAAACGCATAGAGGTTATCAGAGGACCAGGGAGTAAAGTAGACGGGATTAATGCCTATGCCGGATCTATTAATGTTGTTACTTATGCAGAAGATTTTGAAGAATTTGAATCAAATGACAAAGTTGTATTTAAATACGGGTCGTATGATTACACAATGGGCGGTTTTGTAAAAAACTTTAAAAGCAAAGAGTTTAAGACACATATAGATTTTTATTACCAAAAAGACAATAAAAATATATCTTCCGGTCCGGACGGACTCTCTCAAGGTGCGTTAGGTCCGGCAAACATAGCTTTGTCCCAGTCCGGTGAGGCTCCCCTGTGGCTTGATGAATATTCTCTCGGACTGGATGTAAGGTACAAAGACTTTCGACTCAAAGCCCGTATGCTGCAACATAAACAGGGAAGCGCCTACGGGATCAACCTTGCCCTGCCTCAAGAGAGTGACAGAATGAGACTGCCGAGTTACTATGCTGAACTGGGATATATGAAAAAGATACACTCTTTTAAACTGGACATAAAAGCAGGAGTAAAATACGATGCTTTCGATTCAAAAGCAAAACTGGCACCTGATAATTTGGTTTTAGGCAGTGTAGTATTTCCTGATGGTATTTACGGAGAGCATTATGCAAAGCAGAGAGTTTTGTATCAGTCGACGTATGTGAAATACAGCGGAGTTGCAAAACATACCATTACAATAGGCTACAAAGCAAGACAGGAGAGAACGATCCAGATGAGTTCGAAACTCTCCAATCTTGCTACGGGTGATGCAACTTTGGTAGATTATACGCTGACACGGCCGTTTTTTGATAAAGATGCTTCACGGGATGTTTATACGTTCTTTTTGGGGGATGAATACAATGTTAATGCTAAGCTAAGCATCTTATACGGTATAAATTATGAACAGACTTCTTATGAAGATGCAGGGTTTGAACCAAGAATTTCTTTTGTGTATCATAAAGATTTCAAAAACATATTTAAAGCCATATACAGTAACTCCCACAGAAATCCCTCTTGGCAGGAGATGTTTACAAAAAACAACAGTGCAAGAGTAGGCAGTACAGATTTAAAGCCGGAGAAAGTAACATCGTATGAACTGGCATACATCAGAAATTTTTCCAATGATGCCTATTTGCAGGCGAATCTTTTTTATCTTGCCAACAAAGATCAGATATACAATTCTGTTACGGATCCTGTGTATAAAAACAGTGCCAAGACAGATATTTACGGAATAGAACTTGAGTTCAGGGGGCATATCCTGCCTAATGACAAAGTATATGCAAATTATACCTACACAGATGGCAGCTACAGGATGGATGGCAGCAGCGACAGTAATAACCTGCCGAATGTATCCCATCATCTGGTAAAAGGATTTTATATTTATAATATAAATCCTGCTTTGGCTTTGAGTGCAACAGCAAAGTATGTCAGTTCAAAAGAGAGGGTGGAGACAGATCTGCGTCCAAAGCTAAAGGGCTATATGACACTCGATACTGCAGTGAATTATAAAAATATTCAGTATGGCTATACATTGAATGTCAGTGTGAAAAACCTTTTTGATACAGATGTGCGATACCCCTCTTCACCAAATACCTATGTAAATGATTATGCGCAGGAACGCAGAACATTTTTACTTACCTTTAAAAAGAGGTTTTAGATGATGCGTTTATTACTTTTACATTTCTTGTTTGTTCCTCTGCTTTTTGGATACAGTTATGATGAGTTGTTACTCAAAGCACAGGCATCAATTTTTCCAAAAATCATGTTACTTGATAAAAAAATAGAAAAAAAACTTATAAAAAACAGACTTGTATATACCATTGTGTGTGATGAAAGTGATTATGATACAGCCCTACATGTAAAGCAGTATATAGAAAATAAATTTAAAGGGCATTTTGATAAATACCCTTATGAAGTGAAGATAGTTGATTTCGCACATCTTGATATGAAAACACCTGCGTCCGCATTTTATGTTCTGAAATCTTCCAAGGAGAATATTGCCAGAGTTGCAAAAATTGCCAGGGAAAAAGGAATCATCACCTTTTCGTATGATATAGAAAATCTAAAAGAGGGACTGCTGCTCTCCTTGCTGATAGAAAAATCAACCATGATTTATCTTAATAAAGAGAACCTGAGAGATGATGTTGATTTTGTCTCTTTTTTATATCAAATGGTAAAGTTTTTGGACAAAGATAGTTTTTGACATAACATTTATGCTAAAATATATGCAAAAAACAGGCTTGCTGCATGAAAGAAAAAAAATTCAAATCGCTCTCATTCAGGATTATGAGCTCCATCGTAATCACCTCATTTATTACAATTGGGGGGATTTTTTTTGCATTTGAAAAAATAAACAAACATGCCTTTTACAATATGGAATTTCAAAAAGCAACCCTCATCTTAAAAACAATAGAACCTTTGATAGCGGTAGATATGTATCTGGGACTAAAAAACCAAATCGATGTGAAACTGAAGCAGTTAATGCAAAATAAAGAAATTCTCTCTGTGAAGGTTTTTGAAAAGGACAGGTTGATTTATGAAACAAGATCTAAAAACAATTATCAGAGTCTTTTTACCATCAAATGGGATATTCTTCAGCCAAATTCCAGGAAGAAAATAGGAACAATTGTTTTAAGCTACTCAAATCACAATTATGAACAGCTTATACAACAGTATACACATTTGCTTCTCAAAATGCTTGTGATTCTTTTCCTGATATTTATATTTCTTGGTGCCTATATAGATAATTTGCTTAAGCCTTTGCGAAAAATTGCCAATATATTAAAAGGTTTTACACCGGAGAAAAAATTAAAGATAGAACCGATGCAAGAGAATAATGAGATCGCGCTTATAGTCTCTGCATTAAATGAGATGCAGGAGAAAGTATTTGACTATGCAAGAAAACAAAAAGATATCAACGCCTATCTGGCAAGAGAAGTCGAGAAGAAAACAGTAGAGTTGAAAAGACAGCTTTTTATAGATGATCTGACACAGTTGCCCAACAGAAAAAAACTTTTTTACAATATAGAAAATTTGAATAATGACGGGGCATTGCTGATTTTAAATATAGATGATTTTAAAGAGATAAATGATTTCTACGGACAGATTGCAGGGGATTATGTCCTCAGAGAATTTGCAAAAAAACTGCAGGCTTTTGTTGAAGAGGAGCAAAACATCAGTGTCACACGACTCTCAGGAGATGAATTTGCTCTGTGCTTTAGAGCAAGGCCTTCTCACAGGACTTTTATGCGAATTGTCAACAGTCTGTCAAAAGAGATTGAACAGATGGTATTTCATTATGAAGAAAACGAGATTTATATCCGTGTGACAATGGGTGGAACATTGCAGCCCAATGAGATGTTGGAAAAAGCAGATATTGCCCTTAAAGTTGCCAAAGAGCAGAAAAAGTATTTTCTGCTGTATGATGAAAAACTTGAAATAGAGAGAAAATATCAAGAAAATATGGAGTGGGTGAAAAAACTGAAAGCTGCCATAAAAGAAGAGAGAATAATGCCTTTTTTCCAGCCTATTTTTGATACCCGAACGAAAAAAGCGGTGAGTTATGAATGCCTTATTCGCCTGATAGAGACAGACGGCTCAGTTGTCAGTCCTTACAGGTTTTTAGATATTGCCCAAAAAAGTAAACTCTATCCGCAGTTAACAAAGATTATGCTGAGTAAAAGCTGTCAGTATTTTGAGCACAGAGACACATCGTTTTCGGTCAATCTTTCTATTGATGATATACTTGATGCAGAGATGGTGCAGTATATTCAAAAAACCGTTAAAAAATACGGTGTCAGCAAAAAAATAGTTTTTGAGATTCTTGAGACGGAAGGGATTGAAAATTATGAAGAGGTTTCAGTTTTTATACGCAAGATGAAAACATTGGGCTGTAAAATTTCTATAGATGATTTTGGTGCGGGGTATTCCAATTTTGAGCATATGCTCAAGCTTGATGTTGATTACATTAAAATTGACGGCAGTCTTATCAAAAATCTTGAAACAGATAACAATGCACACATAGTAGTTGAAACAATTGTAGATTTTGCCAAGAAATTAAACCTGGTGATTGTAGCGGAGTTCGTTCATAATCAAGCGGTGTTTGAAATAGTAAAATCGCTTGATATTGAACGGGTACAGGGTTTTTATCTGGCTGAGCCAGATAAAGAGATACCCAAAAACTAGTATCTGTATCTGAGATAGAAACGGATATCCTGGGCTGTATCTACGACCTGGGAACCTAAACCGGCTGCAATTGCCTGGTCAATGCTCATTGCATTTCCTGAAGTGCTTCCGAAGAAGCCGTTGCTTCCGGCATATTTATAGTCTATATATGTATAGCGAATCTGAAAAGATAAAATATCTTCTATCAAAGGTTCTGTAAAGTATGCCTCGTATGCATTTCCGCGAGCTGCGAGTTTTGAACCGATGTTCGTATCTTCACCGTAGGTAATACTTCTCCAGTATTTTGAACCGTGATTAAATTCGATTCCCCATCTTCCTTCTTCTGTCACAAGTGAAGGTACCTGCAGTCCAATCCAGTAAGAATACCCTTTCACACTTTCATCAACCGCGCTGCCAAGCATGCTCTGTCCTTTGTCCGGGTCTGTAATACTTACAGCGCCACTGACAAAAAAGAGTGTATCGTCTAAAAAGTCATTGATTCCGTCTCCTATACCGTTTGCTACAAAGTTGGCTGTAAATGAGTGTATGTTGCCGACAGTCTGAAAACCTTGTGTCTGGTTTGCGGGATTGACAACATCAATCAGGTTTCCTGCATAATAGTACTGGGAATTCACAGAATACTGTCCGTCGCTCCAAGGAGTAAAGATCAGTCCAACCAGGTCTATAGATGCATTTGAAGTTGTATCTGCATAAGGGGCTGTATTAAACCTCGGTGCTGCATTGCTCATGCCGCGGCCGGCACAGAATTTGACATACATCCCGTCAATACCGGTTACATTTTCTAAATTAAACTTAGAGCTTAATCCGTCAAACTCAACATTGATTGTATGCCCCATCGGAGAAGCTGCATGGTCATCATCTCTCAGGTTGACAAGATGTCCGTTTGTTGAAGGACGGCGTCCTACACTGAATGTCCAGGGAATATCACTGCCCATAAAGGTGTCGTTTTTGTAGAAAAAGTATGCAGAACGTACTCTTAAGGTATCGTTATAGGCATTTTCATTGGCTATCCAGTCAAATGTTTCAAAAGAGGCATTTGCAGGATTGGAAGCACCGCTTCTGGCACCGAATGCTTTGTTGTATGCAAGTTGCCCTGTAAAACTCAGGTGTTTTGTAGCCGCCCAGTTCATATTTAACCAGAGTCTGTTTGTCATAAAAGCATTGTTCTTTTGTGTGCTGCCGTCTGCCATTTTGTACTGAAGATTGTCAACGGCAAATCTGTAATCAACATTGAATTTTATGTGATTTCCGTTGGTGTTTCTGTTGAGATTAGAAATGGAATCCTGAATCTCTGCGAGCTGCTCTTCTACCGTCATTTCATCATCATCTTCGTCATCTTCTTCATCTGATGAAGCTGTTGCCTCGGTATCATCAGCCGATTCTTCCTCATCAGCATCTTCTTCTTGCATCATAGATGCCTGTTCTTTTGCTTTAAGGGCATCAAGCTCTTTTTTCATCTTTTTCATTTCAAGTTCCATTGCTTGAAATCTGTCATACATTGATTCGGCATTTACATTTGTTGTTCCTAAAATAGCAATAGTTGCTAAAGAAAGCAGTAGAGGTTTCTTCATTTCATCCCTTTTTTGTGTTGTTTCTGTGATACTATACATTGTTTAAGATAAATTTACTTTTAAACAAGTGCAGATATATATAAATATTTGTTATGCAAATGCAAAATTGCATATTTTTAAAAAAGCTGGCTTTAAATAAAGTTTTAGTATAATTCGCGGATTTTTCTTTTACATGTAAGAGAAAATATTAACAGGTATGTGTCAAAAGTCAGTGCAACCCGTTTTTTAACGGATAATTGTTCGACATTACCAAAGCCAACTGACAAATTTCTGGTTTGAAACAAAACCTTTAAGGATACCCTATGGTAACTATGAAAGACCTTTTAGAATGCGGTGTACACTTCGGACACCAGACACGTCGTTGGAACCCGAAAATGAAAAAATACATTTTTGGTGTTCGTAAAAATATCTATATTATAGATTTACAAAAAACTTTGCGTTATTTCCGTAACACATATACTATTGTTATGGATGCGGCAGCTGAGGGCAAGACTATTCTTTTCGTCGGTACAAAAAAGCAGGCACGTAATTCTGTAAGAGAAGCAGCTATCGCTTGTGGTATGCCGTATGTAGACAACAGATGGTTGGGTGGAATGCTTACAAACTTCCCGACTATTCAAAAGTCTATTCGCAAACTTGATGTGATTACACAAATGCAGGAAAACGGACAGATAGATCTTTTGACGAAAAAAGAAGCATTAATGCTTTCTCGTAAAAAAGACAAACTTGAGCAGTATTTCGGTGGTATCAAAGATATGAAAAAACTTCCTGATATGCTTTTTGTTGTTGATGCGGTAAAAGAGCATATTGCAGTTTTGGAAGCAAGATGTTTAGATATTCCAATTGTAGCACCGCTTGACACAAACTGTGATCCGGATCTTATCACATATCCTATTCCTGGTAATGACGATGCTATCCGTTCTATTCAGCTTTTTTGTCGTGAAATGACAGCAGCTATCAATGAAGGAAAAGCACTTCGCGATGCACCGGCAGAGCAAGAGCAAACAGAAGAAGCTGTAAGTGAAGAAACAGCAGCTACAGAAGCTCCTGCAACTGAAGAAAAAACTACAGAGGAAGCATAATTATGGCAGCAGTTACAGCAGCAATGGTAAAAGAGTTGCGTCAGGCAACTGATGCACCGATGATGGATTGTAAAAAAGTTTTAGTTGAAGCTGACGGAGATATGGAAAAAGCGAAAGAGCTTTTAAAAGAGCGCGGCATCGCCAAAGCAGCCAAAAAAGCTGACCGTGTTGCGGCTGAAGGTCTTGTTGGACTGAAAATGGCTGATGACAACTCGAAAGCTTCTGTGGTTGAAGTAAATTCTGAAACAGATTTCGTTGCACAAAACGAAGGCTTCCAAAATCTTGTAAAAGATACGGCAGAAGAGGTATACAACAATCAGCCTGCTGATGTTGATGCGCTTATGGCAAGTGAATTCGGTGCCAAGTTTACAGAAACTGTAACGAAAATCGGTGAAAAAATCGAAGTACGCCGTTTTGGTACGCTTACAGCTGCTCCGGATGAGGCATTAAACGGATATATCCACTCAAACAGCCGTATAGCCGTTATTGTAAAAGCAAAATGTGACAGTGAAAAGACTGCGGAGTGCATGAAAGATACATTGAAACAAATTGCTATGCATGCATCGGCTATGAAACCGACAACACTCAGCTATAAAGATTTTGATCCTGAGTATGTTGCAAGTGAAACACAGGGTCGTATTGAGGCACTGAAAAAAGAGAATGAAGAGTTGCAAAGACTTGGAAAACCTTTGAAAAATGTACCTAAATACATCTCTATGATGCAACTCACTGATGAAGTGATGAAGCAGGCTGAAGCTGACATCAAAGCAGAATTGCTTGCAGAGGGAAAACCTGAGAAAATTTTAGACAAAATTATTCCTGGTAAAATTGCCCGTTTTATTTTAGACAACACACTTCTTGATCAGGAACAGGCACTTTTAGACCAGCAATATGTTTTAGATGACAAATTAACTGTAGCTCAGGCAGTTGAAAAAGCAGCAAAAGCATGCGGCGGTACTGCCGAGATTACTGAATTTATTCGCCTTGAAGTAGGTGAAGGAATCGAGAAAAAAGAAGACGACTTCGCAGCAGAAGTTGCAGCACAAATGAGCTAAGCCTTTGGCTTGACTCATTTCTTACTACAAACCCCTCCCTTTTTTAAAAACTCCGTTTTCCTGAATTTTATGCTATACTTTTTGCATGAGTATAAATAATTATAATAAAATCATTGTTATCGGCGGCGGTTACGGCGGTCTCAGGGCTGTAGAAAATCTTGCCAAAGACAAAAACAATCAAATTACACTTTTTGATAAAAATGCCTATCATTTTATGCAGACAGATGTATATGAACTTATTGCCAATGAAAAAGATTTTGCAAAAGTGAGTGTCGATCTTTTTACCTACTGCAGCGGATTTGAGGGAAATGTCAGTTTTTACAAACAGGAAGTCGAAAATATTGACTTTGAAAATAAAAAAGTCATTACTGATACACAACGGTTTTCTTATGATTATCTTATTATAGCTGTGGGTGCACGGACAAAATTTGTCAACAGTATTGAGGGGCTCAAAGAGTATGCTCATGGAGTCAAGGCATTGCATCGTGCGATGTATTTTAAACAAAAGTTTGAAATGTCGCTTTTTAAAAAAGTACAGGAGAGCGGTGTTACATGTAAGGCTTTGAGTATTGTGGTTGCCGGTGCAGGACTGAGCGGTGTTGAAATAGCGGCACAGATGGCATCATATGCAAAAGAGTTTTATTGTGAAAATAATTTTTTATGCAGAAAATTAAATATAGTCCTTGTCAGTTCATCAAAGCAGATACTCAAAGGTTTGGATGATTTTTTAGTCGAAAAGTCTCACAAAAGATTGCTGGATCTCGAAGTCGTTATAAAATCAGAGGCAAGAGTGGTCTCTTTGACACAAGAGAGTGTTACACTGAGCAACGGAGAGACCATACCTATGGATTTTATGATTTTTGCCGGAGGAATTGAGCCAAACGGACTCATCTATAAACTTGACTTGCCGAAAAATGAAAGGGGTTTTTTAAATATCAATGAGTATCTGCAGGCAGGTTCAAAAAAAGAGGTTTTTGCCATAGGTGACTGTGCCACTTTGTATAATAAAGGTGAATTAATAGCACCTACGGCAGATGTTGCTGAGCAGATGGCAGAGTTGTGCAGTGAAAATATTATGCGTATCGGCACAAACAAAAATCTCAAAGCGCATGATATCCGTTCACGTGGTATGTTGATTGCCCTGGGACGCAGGTATGCAGCAGGAAAAATTTCCAATATATACATCAGTGGATTTGTGGCATTTGTTATGAAAAAATTTATTGAAAAAGTCTATTTTATAAAACTGGACAGACGTTCAAAAAAAGGCTGTGATAAAATTTTTAATGCTTAAAATAAGCAAGAGTAGAATATAATAGCCCTATGAATCTATTATCTGCCAAAAATTTATCACACTCATTTGAATATGAGCTTTTTTCTGACGTTTCCCTCTCTCTTGAAAGTAATGAAAGTATTGCTATTATCGGTATGAGCGGGAGCGGAAAGTCTACGTTGCTGCATCTTTTATCTACTCTTTTGAAACCAAAGAAGGGGACTGTTGCGCTTTTTGGAAAAGAGACAGCCTCTATGAGTAAAAAAGAGCTGACGCTTATAAAACGAAACAAACTCGGTATAGTTTTTCAATCCCATTATCTTTTTAAAGGCTTTAGTGCCTATGAAAATCTTGAAGTTGCCCAAATTCTTTCACAAAAAGAGATAGACAACAGTTTAATCAAAGATTTGGAAATCGAGCAGTGTATGCACCAAAAAGTCACGGAACTCTCAGGCGGACAGCAACAGCGTGTCTCTATTGCAAGGGTTTTGACAAAAAAACCTTCAATAATATTTGCCGATGAGCCGACAGGAAATCTTGACAATAAAACGGCTGCGGAAGTAATGAAACTTTTTTTTGATTATTGTCAGGAGAATGATGCCGGTATGATACTTGTAACGCATGACAATAATCTGGCCAACATGTGTAAACGAGTCTATAAACTTGAAGACAAAGCATTGAAACCAATTAAATAAGGTTAGAAAAGTGGGATGGACACAGATACTTAACGAAACGAATGTAGTAGCCTTTCTTTTGCTTTTTTTTCGTTTTGCCGGATTGTTTATTGCTGTGCCTATTTTCAATCATCAAAATATCCCAATGAACATTAAAGCGACCATGGCTTTTTTCTTTACAGTCGTTTTTTACTCTTCTATGCCTCCTCTGCATATAAGTATTGATGTGCCTACTGTTGTCATTGCTATACTGGGTGAACTTTTGCTGGGTCTGTCAGTGGGCGTTGTATTGCAGCTTGCCTATAATGTCATTACTTTTGCAGGCGGTCAAATATCTTTTATGATGGGCTTTTCGATGGCAAGTGCTATTGATCCGCAGTCAGGCATTTCAATGCCTATAATTTCTCAGTTTCTCTCTTTGATGGGCTTAATGATTTTGCTTGTACTCAATCTGCATCACTGGATGCTGCTTTTTGTCGACCATTCTTTAAAAACAGTGCCTCTGGGCGGTTTTATGATGAGTAAAGATCTGTTCCACTACATTATGCATGCGGCATCAAACATGTTTTTGGTCGGTTTTATTATTGCTTTTCCCGTAATTGCACTTTCATGGCTGGCCGATGTCATATTTGGGATGCTTATGAAGACAATGCCTCAGTTTAACCTTCTGGTCATTGGTTTTCCTATTAAAATAATGGTGGCTTTTGTCGTGCTTATAGCAACTTTTACTACAATTATGCTATTACTCAAGGGAGAAATTCAAGAAGCATTTAACTCTTTGGAAATACTTTTTTAGTTTTTTTTTGATACAATAGTGCTAATAGAGATTTTTGAAATTCAATCAATAGATCATCCAAAGGAATATGCGTGAAAATACTGCTTTTAAATGATAATCCCGTTGTAAATAAATTAGTGACGCTCAGTGCACAAAAAACTTCTGATGAAGTAGAAACAGTCTCTGGTCTTGAGGAGATTTCATCACATGATTATGATTTGCTTATTGTTGATGACAGTGTTTACACTGATGATTTACTGCATGAATTAGAGGCAAAAATAAAATATAAGAAATCACTGTTTATATGTGCAAAAGATGCCAAAGAGAGAGATTCTTTTTCATCAATACTGAAAAAACCTTTTTTACCGACTGATTTGGTAGAACTTTTTATGATGTTGGAAAAAGAAATCAAAAAAGAAGCAGATGAGATGCCGGTTGAAGAACTGCATGCACAAGAGAATGAAATAGAAGAATTGGATGATTTGGATACGCTGACTGATGATTTGGACCTGGATGATGAGTTGATTTTGGATGATGATGAAGAAGATTTCGGTGAAAGCGTACTGGATGATGAAGAGGCACAGAAGGTAAAAGATCTGCTTGATGAAAATGAAGAAGATCTCTCTTTTGATGAGGAAGTACAAAATGATCTTGAGAGTCTGGAACTGGATGAGATGGGATTAAATGAAGAAGAGTTTTCCCTGGATGAGTCTTTGGATGAAGAGGCACCGGAGCAAAAACCGGAAGCAGAAGAGGCATCTGCCGAAGAAGAGGATCTCATGGAGGCTTATGACATGGCATTGGATCTGGAAGATGAAGCAGACGTTGATATTTCAGAGGAGGAGAGTTTTGATTTGGAAGAGGAAGTCAAAGCACTTGAAGACGAAGAACTGCAAGAACTCGAAACAGCAACAGTAGAAGAGCTTGAAGAGGAAATAGACGAAATTGTCACAGATGAACTCAATGCCAAAGAGGGTGACCTGGCAGTGGATCTGGCATTGGATTTGGAAGACGAAGCAGATGTTGATATTTCGCGTGATCCTGTAGATGATTTAGAGATGCCGCAAGAGGCAGAAGATGCAAGCCTGGAAGAAGAAATTCAAAATGCTGTTGAAAATCTGACACAAGAAGATTTAGAGAGCGAACTGGATGAAGATACTCTGCTTCAAATAGCAAAAAACGAGATTGATCCGTTGGAGAGCCTGACAAGCAAAGATTTAAAAGAGGCTCTTGGAGAAGAGACAGAGGAAGAAACAGCAGAAGAGACGGATCTTTTGGAACCTGAAGAAACAGTAGAGTCTGAAGAGGAGAATAAAGAACAAAACAGTGGAGTCGAAGCACTGAAAAAACTTCTTGAGGCACTCAGTGACAAAGATGTTGCAGCATCTATGAAAGGAATGAAAATCAGTATAAATATTACATTGGGTGACAACTCATGAGTGCTATTCACGGGGCAGTTTTGGTTCTTTCCGGTCCAAGCGGGGCGGGAAAAAGTTCTTTAATCCATAAAATTATCGATGATATCGGTGAATGTTATTTTTCCATATCTACAACAACACGTCCCATGAGAGAGGGAGAAGCGGATGGTGTGGATTATTATTTTGTGGATGAAGAAGAGTTTAAAAAAGAGATAGAAGAAGATCAGTTTTTAGAGTATGCCATTGTGCATGGAAATTACTACGGAACTTCACTCAAGCCGGTTAAAAAAGCGCTCTCTGAAGGAAAACTGGTTATTTTTGACATAGACGTGCAGGGGAACAGTGCAATTAACAGTCGGCTCGGGGATATTACAACTTCTGTGTTTATTACGCCACCGACGCTGAGTGAATTGAAAAGAAGACTGCAAAACAGACAGACGGATGCGCAGGAAGTGATAGAACGCAGAATTCAAATGGCCAGACGTGAAATTCAGAGAGTCTCTGAGTATGAATATCTTTTGATAAATGATGATTTGGATGCTGCTGCTGAAAAACTGCGTCTTATTGCAACTGTTGCAAGATTTAAAAAATCAAATGAAGAGATTAACAAATTTGTCCAAAAATGGGAAGATTTGTAAAACTTCAAAACATAATATATAGTGATAAGAGAATTTACAGCAAATGTGAGTTATACTTCACAACATAATTTATAACAAGGAAAAAATATGGGAATGCCTAGTGGAACTGAACTACTGATAATCTTCGGAATTATCGTTTTATTATTTGGAGCAAAAAAGATACCTGATTTAGCAAAAGGTCTCGGAAAAGGAATCAAAAACTTCAAAGCAGAAATGAAAGAGGTTGATGAAGTAGAAGTTGAGACACCGAAAAAAGTTGAAAAAAGTGATGAAGTAGCTTCTACTGAATCAACTCCTAAATCTACAACACAAGCCTAAACATTGAAACAACGTGTATCGGCGTTATTACGCGAAAAAATAGGTCGTGAAGTTGTTTTAGAAAAGCCACGTGATCGTTCTTTTGGTCACTTTGCTACTCCTATAGCATTTTCTTTGGCAAAAGAACTCAGAAAATCTCCGATGGTCATTGCGGATGAACTGGCTTCATCTTTTGAAGAGAGTGAAGTATTTTCCAAAGTAGAGGCCGTCAAAGGCTATTTGAATTTTCGTTTAAGTGAAGATTTTTTAGCTGAGTATGCTTCCTGGGCTTTGGAGAATCCTGCAGAGTTTGCAAAACAGGAAAAAAACCAAAAAATACTTTTAGAATTTGTCAGTGCAAATCCAACCGGACCTCTGCATATCGGTCATGCAAGAGGTGCTGTTTACGGCGATACTCTGTACCGTCTGGCAAAACATCTCGGATATGATATAACAGCCGAATATTATGTAAATGATGCCGGCAATCAGATTGATCTGCTTGGACTTTCTATTCAGCTTTATGCAAGAGATCATCTTTTAGATGAAACGGTAGAATATCCTGAGAGTTATTACCGCGGAGAGTATTTGGATGCACTTGCCCGTGATGCGATGGAAAAATTCGGCAGAGAAATTTTTTATGATGAATCTCGTCAAAAAGAGTTGGCGCTTTGGGCAAAAGATGAAGTGATGAAAATCATTGTCAAAGATTTGGGTGATTTGAATATTTTCTTTGACACTTTTGTGTATGAATCAACTTTGTATGCTGACTGGGGCAGAGTGATGCAAAAAATGGGCGACGGCATTTATGAAAAAGAGGGCAAACTCTGGATAGCTTCAGAGGCTAAAGGTGATGAAAAAGACAGAGTTGTTGTCCGTGAAGACGGTCGCCCGACTTATCTTGCCGGCGATATAGTCTATCACAATCAAAAATTTGAACGCGGGTATGATCATTATATTAATATCTGGGGAGCGGATCATCACGGATACATTGCCCGTGTGAAGGCAGCAGTTGAATATCTTGGATATGACTCAAAAAAACTTGAAGTGCTGCTTTCTCAGATGGTAAGTCTTTTAAAAGACGGCGAACCGTATAAAATGAGTAAGCGTGCCGGCAATGTCATACTTATGAGTGATATAGTCGAAGAGATAGGTGCAGATGCTCTGCGTTTTATTTTTGCATCGAAAAAGAGCGATACCGCACTCGAATTTGATTTGGCAGAGTTTAAAAAACAGGACAGCTCGAATCCTATATTTTATATCCAATATGCACATGCACGTATTCAGACACTGCTCTCCAAAGCAACTGTGTCCAAAGAGGATATTGCAAATGCAAGTTTGAAAAATCTTGGAGAAAATGCAGATACACTATTGTTTGATGCACTTTTGCTGCCTGAAATCATTGAAGATGCTTTTAACACAAGACAGGTGCAGAAATTAACTGATTACCTGAAATCTCTGGCAGCTTCTTTGCATAAGTTTTATTATGATGTGCGCATGATCGGTACAGAAGATGAAGCAAAGCTTTTAAAGCTCATGCTGATGGTTGCGTTGAGTATAAAAACAGGACTTTCACTTATGGGTATTGCAGCCAAAGATAAAATGTCTAAAGAAGAGGAGTAATCCTCTTTTTATTTGAGCAATTCGGAATTTTTCAGCTGCGGATAAAGTTTGAGAACCTTTTTAGAGGATTTTTTTGGAATCTGCACTAAAACAGGGTTTTTCTTCTTATCAAGCCAGCCGGCAATCTTTTTTATATCTTTTTCACTCATGGAAGTACAGCCGACAGTGGGACTCTTCGGTGCACGCTCAATATGCATAAATATACATGAACCTCTTCCTCTTGCTGACTTTTTGTTATAATCAACGACTATGCCTGTTTTGTACTGGACATCGTTTCGTTTCATATATTCAAAGCTTTTTTCATCTCCCTGTGCCATAATTATCTGATTATAGAAATTTGAGTTTGTATCATCAACACATATCAGATTTTTCTCAGCATAAAGATAGGGCATTTTATAATTGCTTTTTGGAGCGTAACCAAAAATTGCACTTAGGCTGAAAATCCCTGCAGGTGCTTTTTTATCACCTTCATATTTCAACGCTTCATCAGGCTTTTTTTGAAATTCCCTGCTTTCTGCACCCCAGCCTAATCCATTTTTCCCCAAATTGACGCTCATCGTCTCAAAGACTTTGTTTGAGCCCTCATAACATTCGAGTTTTGCCGATGAACTGTTCATATCATTGGCAACAACGAGCACTATTTGCTGGGAAGAAAACAAGAAAATTGACAAACTTGCTGTAATTAAGAAACTTTTTATCATAAAGTATGGTACTATTACTATTATACGATGTCAAGAGTAAAATAGATAAAATTAAAGTTTGGATAAAACAATGAGTCTTAAAATAAAACAGGCTACGGCTGAAGATGCTTCTTTTTTAGCACAAATGATTTTACAAAGTTCACGGGCAGGAAAAAAGAAGGGTCTTTTTGATGTGCTTTTTGGGACAGATAATGATACAGAAGTCTTGGAAAAACTACAAAAGCTTACACAGACACAGTCAAAAAGCCATTGCCATTACAAAAATTTTTTAATAGCGCAAATGGACGGAAAGAGTGTGGGGAGCTTATGCAGCTATGAGCCCAGAATTGCAACAAAAGAGGCTTTTGAAGAGGCCCTCAAAGAGATAGGTTGCGGTGATGAGATCCAAAAACCGTTGGAAGTTGTGTATGAATGCAGTTTTAATACAAGCAAAAGCAGATTGATGTTTGATTTTATGGAAGAACTTGAGGGATTTATTGATGTGGGTGTACTCAAAGCATTGATGCAAAAAAGTCTGCTCACTGCAAGACTCAAGGGCTACAGTATTGTACAGACCGTTATAGAGATAGGGTCTTTGGAAGCAGAACTTTTTTACAAAAGACTCGGCTTTGAAATTGTCGATAAAAAAGAGTGTGATGCGTACAGAGAAATTTTTGGCAGAGCCGGTGTTATGCTTCTGGCTATGGAATTCTAAAGGCTTCTTATAGAACTCTCTTTTCTCTCGGTTCTCCCCTCTTTGTTAGCCATTGTTTTGGCGCTCTATACCAAAAATATTGTACTCTCTTTATCTGGCGGTATATTTTTAGGACTTTTTTTTCTGCATGGTTTTTCATTCCTTGCAACGGCTGATGCTCTCGTTGCACTTTTTTTCTCTTTGTTAAGTGAAGGGTGGATACTTAAGACACTGGCTTTTGCAGTGCTTGTCGGAAGCGTTATGGAGTTGATGCAAAAAAGCGGAGGCATTAACGGATTTGTCTCTTTTATGACCCAAAAAACAAGACTTGTCAATTCTCCCCGTTCCGCTTTGCTTGTCAGTTACTTTATCGGTGTATTGATTTTTATAGAATCTTCCATAACTGCTTTAATAGCAGGAGCTGTCGGCAGACCGCTTTGCGACAAAGAAAAAGTGCCGCATGCCAAACTGGCTTTTGTCTGTGACTCCACTTCTGCGCCTGTCAGCTCTTTAATTGTTCTTAACGGCTGGGGTGCGCTTTTACTCGGACTGATTGCGACGCAAATACAAACAGGCATCATAGAAGGTGATAATGTAAATTTATTACTCCATAGCGTCATGTATAATTTTTATGCCATGAGTGCTTTAATTGTTACTTTTTTGGCTGTTTGGTTTAATATTGACATTGGCGCGATGAAACATGCCAAGCTGTCTTTAGCCAAAACTTCTTTACATGTAAACGCGCATGTGAGTATGAATTATATGCTTATCCCGATCTTTTTGATGATTGCATTTGTGTTTGTATTCTTATACATAACGGGAGAGGGCAATATGCTCAAAGGAAGCGGTTCGACTTCTATTTACTATACAATGCTTGCTACTTTGAGTGTAATGTTTCTCTATTATGTCGGGACAAAAAACATGTCTGTAAAAACTTATACAAAAAGCGCTTACATTGGAGCCAAAAAACTTTTTCCGATTGCTGTGATACTGCTTTTTGCTTTTGCTATAGGAGAAGTAACGGTTGACTTGAAAACAGGGGAGTATCTGGCTTCACTTGCCAATGAGTCTCTGAGTCTGTTTCTTTTAAGCGGTGTGATATTTTTGCTCAGCAGCATCATCTCCTTTTCCACAGGAACATCCTGGGGTACTTTCAGCATTATGATACCCATAGCCGTACCGATGGCTGTTGGGATGGATGCTGATGTGGCTTTGGCAATAGGAGCGGTTATCAGCGGCGGTGTTTTTGGGGATCACTGTTCTCCTATTTCTGATACGACAATTATCTCCTCTTTGGCAAGTGATTGTGAGGTAATCGAACATGTAAAGACACAACTCCCTTATGCGCTTATAAGCGGTTTTATTGCTTTTTTTCTGTTTATACTGTTTGGATTTATGACTCCAGGTAGTAGTTGATAGAGTAGCGCAGATCTTCATCAATATTTTCCATATTCTTCAACATCCATCGCAGATATCCTGCATCTTCACTTGCAACTTCTTCAAGACTTTTGCCTTTGTGTTTTCCAAATCTGAATGTTTGTACCAAAATAGGAGTGTTGGTTAAATCGACCATCTTTTCAACAGGATTTTCATTTGGAAACTGTTCTTGGACAATATCTTTGAGTTTAGAGAGAAAGAGTTTCAAGACAAGGACATCACCGATGGCATCATGGGCCTTGACAACGATGCCAAGTGCCTCGGCCTCTTTTTCTTCTTCTTTGTAGAGTTCCATTTTATAGCGAAAATACTGCAGTCTGTGCGCCTCTTCATCCGGCATAACATGTTTTGCAACCCTTAGCGTATCTATAACTTTCATCTGTGTTACAAAGCCTTCTTTTTCGAGCATTGTTATATCAAAAGGGGCATTGTGAATGATGAGATAATTCTCTGCAGTATTTAATTCCAGAAGTCTTTTGTATGCCTGTGTCTCTACACAAGGCGGCTTGCCTTCAATCAAATCAGGTGTAATCCCATGCACTTCCATCGCACCGTATTTTATAGCAATATCAGCAGAACAAAATTTGTTATGCACTTCTATCTCTTTTGTGCCTAAAACCATATAACCGAGTTGAATTATTCTGTCTTCTTCATTTGTACCTGTTGTTTCTGTATCTAAAATCACATATTTTTTTGCCATCAGAGTTTCACTTTTAATTATATTATAAAGCATATTGGAACCTAGGCTAAAACCTCACTGCCATTAAGTTAAGCATTTATTTGGAACCGGTACTTCAGTCATAAGTATCTACACAACTTAAAACTCCATCTGCATAAAGTCATTGAGTTCTTTTTTAATGCTATGGAGTTCTTCAATATCATAAAGTTCAAGCATATCCATAGCAGAGAAGAAGTTCCATAAACCTGCTAACAGAGCCGGAGAGGTAGATATCTTCTTTCTTGCTACCAATCTCCCGCTTAATCGAACTAAAAACTTTCTAATTGCCAGCATGTTTTTACTATTTGTATGTTCAATTTCCCATACAAGCAAACAGGCATAAGAGGCAACAAACAAGCGTTTAAATATAGCCTGTGCACTCTCTTGCTGCCATTTTTCCAAATTAAACCCTGAGCTTTTTAACAGTTTAAAATACGTTTCTATATTCCATCTGTAATAATACCACAATCCTATCCTTGTTATATCAACATCTTTTGGAAGATTGCTTAACAGAAGCCAGGTAGCAACTGTATTGTTCTTCTCATCTATGAGTCTTTGGACTATAAATCTGTTTTTTATTGGCTTGCCTTTTACTTTTTGTTTTATTGTTTTACCTTGTGGCGTATCTGTCTTTTGATAGCTGTCTCTTGTTATAAGTATATCTACCGTATTAACATAAATTTTTACTTTTTTATTTTGATACTGTATAGTTTTTACATATTTGCCTTTATCCATTTTTTTGGACAACTCTTTTTGGGTAATATCTTCATCTTCATACCTGACTTTGACATTGTCTAATGCTCGTACTATATATAAATCCTCTTTTTGCAGTCCTCTGAAAAACCCCGCACTGTCTGCTTCTCTGTCAATTACATGTACAATTTTCTTTTGTATGTTGAGGGATTGATTGATATAAGCTATTCTTTGTGTTAATTCACCGAGATGGGTAAGATGACTCTTCATTGTAGGATTATAGCTTGAGAGCACTTTATCTTGTGTCTTTAGGTTCTGTACCAAGGGAAGGATTGGTTTGCCGCTGCTGCTCTCAATTGCAAGGGAACTTTGCAACTCATATCCTCTTGATGAAGCATTATTTACATTGCTTCTGCGTTTTCGTATACAATCTGTTTTTGCCGTATGGTTTTTATAATTTATGAGTGACCAGTCATGGGCTACAAGTATATATTCATCACTGCTTTTATTAATAGTTTTAATCCCTCTTGTAAGCATTGGCTCATTGAGTGACTCTATATCTACATGCTCATTATTGTAAAATCTCCAAGCACTTTGTGCTTGTGAAAATCCTTCAGTCTTTTGTAGCAGGTTTAATCCATTGGTACTGTGTTGTTTATGATTCATATGACTTTTTACCAGTCTCATATATCTTTTTTTTTAAACGCTCTTCCATTGCATAAACTCTCTTGTTTTTTAAAATCTTATGCAATATCTATTCCGCTTTCTTTGCTTTTTTGAGTTGTGTAGATACTTATGACTTCAGTACCGGTTCCGAGAAAGCATTAATTTTCTCAACTTAATGGCAGTGAGGTTTTAATCCCAGGCTAATTTGCTTTGATTTACCATGTCGCTATTATATGATATACTAATGAAAAAGTAGGTTAAAGCTTTGATTGACTCTCCTTTGATATATCTTTTTACACTTGCTTTACTTGTAACAGCACTCAGCTTTGCACAAATCAAAACAAAACACAAATTTTTCGAGTATATTCCTGTTGTTGTGCTGATATATGCTTTTTCTATGCTGCTTGCCTCTTCGGGAGTGTTTGCGCAAAATCAGGAGATTACAGCTGTCTACAGACTGACAAAAACGAATCTGCTGCCGGCAATGCTTTTTTTGATGCTTCTGGAAGTGGATTTTAAGCATTTTTTCAAGCTCAGAAAATCGCTTTTAATCGCTTATGTTTTAGCTGTTTTTTCCATTGCTTTTGCCTTTATAGTCGTTGCATATTTGTTTGGGTTTGACAAAGAAACAGCAGCAGCATTTGGCGCACTCGCAGGGAGTTGGATGGGAGGTACGGCAAATATGATCGCTGTCGGAAGTGCTTTACATGTAAGTGAAGATGCCTTTGCCTATGCTCTTGTTGTGGACAGTGTCAATTATACTGTATGGGTGATGCTCTTGCTTTTTTTGGTCCCTTTTGCAAAAATATTCAACAGGTTTACAAAGAGTGAAGAAAAACTTGCCTATCTGGATAAAATCGGTTGTGCCTGTTCTGTGGGTGCTAAAAGATACTGGCTCCTAATTCTTCTGGCACTCGGAGCATCTCTGTTTTCTCAGATAATAGCCGAAAAATTGGTGATACTCAATACAACGACAAGTATTGTTGTTTTTTCCACACTCTTAGGGGTGCTCGGCTCTTTTACAAAATTACGGTTTATAAACGGTTCAAACGAAGTGGCAACAACCATGCTCTATATTTTAATAGCACTGATAGGTTCTCGTGCTGTCATAGAAAGCTTCAGTGGTCTTGGCATGTATGTTTTTGCCGGTTTTGCCGTCTTGCTTGTGCATGCATTGATAATGGTGGCAGGGGCAAAAATATTCAAGCTCGATTTATTCAGTATCTCAGTTGCCTCTCTGGCAAACATAGGCGGTGTGGCTTCGGCACCAATTCTTGCGGCAACTTACAACAAAGCACTTGTAAGTATAGGTGTACTGATGGCAATAATGGGGTATTTGATAGGAACTTTTGGCGGGCTTTTGGTCGGATATATACTTATTTACAGCACGCAGTAGAGAATTTATCTATTATTATTTTATTTATCTAATTAAAATTAGTAATAAGGCTACAGACAAATTATGTTACTATCATTAAAATTTTATAATGATATGAAGGATAAGAAATGACAGAGGGAAAAGTATTATCGTTGTTTGTGACGATGCCTGATATGATGCGTGCGGGGCATCGTATGAAATGTGAAGACTTTGATTGCGATGAGAACGGAATTGTTGGGAGCAGAGACTATGACAACGGTGAAGTGAAGCCAATGGTTTTGGTTTCAAAAAAAAGTTATGACATCATAGAAGATGCAGAACTTGTGTTTGAAAGAGGACTTTTAATGGAAGATATTTACGTGGATGTTGACCTGTATCATCTCAACAAAGGTTCGATAATAGAGATCGGCGAGATGCTTTTTGAAGTTAACGGGCCGTGTGAAGATTACCGGTATCTGTATGCATTCGCTCCTGAACTTCCTGCACTGATAAAAGGAAAACGCGGTCTTTTTGTAACGCCTCTTGAATACGGCGGAATTGCAGTCGGAAATGATGTAAAAGTGGTAAAAGAAGTTTAGTTTGAAAAAAATAGGCATTGGCATTGAATACAGTAATATCTGTAAGGATTATAATACATTTTATTTGGACAGAGACAATTTAGATCCTGAAACTTCTCAATGTATGAAAAAAGTTATGGCATGGAGTCAAGAGTTTTTGTCCGAATTATTGGATGCTTTTGAGTATAAAATATTTAATTTAAATGCATCTGTTCCTGTCAAAGTTTCAGATATCGCTTCGAAAAGATTTCTTTTTTATTCACTGGAAAAGGGAATAACACTGCAAAGCTATGTGCTTGCAAAAGAGTTCACACAATATGAAGGCTTGGCTGCCTGGGAGTTGCAAAACGAGAGTAATATTCTTGTCCAAAATGACGAAGACGGCGGAGCACTTTATTTTTATGTCAATGAAAATTCTCAAGAGTATGAATGGATAACTTCCAAATTAAAAGATTTTTCACTGGATGAAATTCCTTTTACTGTAAAATAAAAAACAGAGAGGGCATCAGCCCATCTCTACAGAATCTATTTCACCTTTGAACTCTTCAATGGAAAATGTTATTCTGTTGGCGATCTCCTCGGGTGTTTCCCGCAATAAGGTTGCATCCAAATGAATTTTACGTGTATGTTTGTTGTAATCACCCAAAACATAGGTAACTAATACAAAAGGGGTTTCTGATACATCACACTCTTTTACCGTTGTTTCAACACCGGGTATACAATAATCAATATCTATATCCGGATCTACCATCGCTTTGTTTACCAGTGTAACAACTTTCTCTAATTTTTCTTTCGTTACTGCGTCCATAACAAATTCTCCTGAAATAATATCGTCTATAGAATAATTATAGCAAAGTTAACAGTATCCATGCAGATATGAGAACTCTTTTTGTGAAACATGACAAAAGTGTGTAAAAAACGAAAAACTGCTCTTACATCATATTTTCTTATTCTATGCCATGAAACTGTTTATAGATTCTTTGGACATAATTCGGCTTAAGACCTAATATTTTGATTTCTGCTATCTCTTCTTTGATATGCTCTTTTTTGATTGCTATGAGCATTTCCCATCTCTTGACAAGTATCTCTTTGATATCTGACTCAAAATCACCTTCATAATCAGGGTAGGCTTTGGCAAGTGCTGTGACAATTTCATGTAACGCAGTTGTTTTTATAATATCAAGCTGCTCCTGAGGATGTGTTTTTTCCACATTTACATAGTGTGCCCATGTAGCTTCCAAAAGAGTTCTTATCTCCTGTGCATAGTCTCTCTCCTGTGTTGAGAATTTTTCTTTTAACAAGTCGGGAATATCTTTAAATTCATTTGCATTGACTATTTCAAGTTCTTCTTGAAAGCCTTTTAAATCTTCTTCATACTCGGCTGCATCTTCATAGAGTTTTGCAATTTCAGCATTTTTGTCCCTATTGTTGTTTGCTTTTTTTGGAGCAGGATTTTTTTCTTCTTCATTTGCGGCACAGGCTTCTTTAAGCTCCTGCATTTGCATTTCCATATACCGTTTTGTTTCTTGAGTAGCCATATAATCAGTACCTCACAATAATTTTTTTTGTATTTTAGATAAAACTACAGTAATTTGAAGTTAAAGAAGAAAACATCTTCATTTCTTAGGCTTATATAAAGGTTGTGAAATTTATGTAATTGACAGGGTAGTTTCTTTTTAAATTTAGCATGATAAAATTATAGAAAAAAAAGGAAAAGAGATGTCAAATACTTTAATTCACAATCCAGATGAGTGCAGATACGAATACCATATAGACGGACATGTGGCTTATATAACATATGATGATCAGGATGGCAAGATGCACTTGACACATACTATTGTACCGCAAGAACTGGCGGGAAAAGGTCTTGCAAAAGCTTTGCTTGAAGATGTGCTCAAAGAGATAGAAAAAGAGAATAAAAAAGCTGTGGCGCAATGTTCGTATATTGTCAAATATCAGGAAAAAAATCCTGACAAGAGTCACCTGTTTATATAGAAACACAACAGCCTTTTTGCATAAGCCTGTCCAGCCACAGGGCATGCCCTTGGGTTAATGAAAGCCTGTTGTAAGTGAAGTCCAGCTCTTCCAGGTTTAGCAGATTTTCAATCTCGTCAGGCAGGGTACTCAGCCGATTCTTCCAGAAAGTCAGCTTGGTTAAATTTGTCAATTGTCCGATTTCAGCAGGAAGGGATGAAAGCTGATTTGCGCCCAGTTCCAATGTTTTTAAATTTTTGAGCGAAGCGATCTCTTTTGGTATGCCTGAGAGTCTGTTTTCCTGCAAAAGAAGCAGTTTCAGATTTTTTAAAGACCCTATCTCTTTTGGCAGTTCTTCCAATTGATTCCCTGCAAGATAAAGTTCTTCAAGCTGTGTCAGAAGGCCTGTCTCCGGGGGCAGTTTCCTCAACCGGTTTCCCAGCATATAAAGTTTTTTTAAATTCTTAAGACAGGCTATTTCCGGCGGCAAGTCTGAAAGCTGACTGCCAAGAAGATTGAGCTCCTGCAGTCCGAGCAATGATTCTTTGTCTCTCGGAAGTCCTCTGAAATAGCCACCTTTGAGATAGGAATCATGCGCTATCCACTCTAAATCGGATATATTGTTTTTATCAGCCCAGTCCCAGATTTTTTGAATCATTGGATCTTTACTGATTATGAAACCCCAGGAGTTTTCCAAAAAGTTTATCTTCGGTAAGACCCATTTTTGCAGATGTCATAAGATTGTTCTCTTCATAGTACTTTACAAGTTCCTGGGCATCCTGGCCTGTCATCATTGCCTGATAGCCAAGTGCGGCATGCACTTCCTGTATATGAACATCTATTCCTTCTTTTTTTGCCAAAGCTTCAACGATAAGGGCAGTTTTTACAACTCTTTTGGCATCTTCACGTACAGATTCTCTTAGCTGAAGAAATTTCTCTTTGTCTTCAAGGAACTGTTTATGCTCTTCTTCTGTGTAGCTTTTTGTTTTTTCGCGCACTTTTGCATCTATCTCCTGCTCGACGATATTCTCAGGCAGTGTGAAATCAAATTTTTCATTTAAAGCATTTATTATTTTTGGCTTAAGCTCCTGCATATACAGTTGTGAAAGTTCTTCGGATATAATCTGGTCTGCAAATTTTTCTTTGAGTGTGTCAAGTGTTGCCGAGGGATCGCTTAGAATTTTTTGGGCAAAAGCATCATCGGGTGTTTGGGCTTCCTGCTGTTGAATTTCATGAAGTTTGACATCAAATTTAGTCTCTTTCCCTGCGAGATCTTCTGCCTGATAATCTGCCGGAAAGGTAACGGTAATGGTTCTCTCCTCGCCATACTCCATTCCTATTATCTGTTCTTCAAAACCCGGAATAAATGACTGGGATCCGATTTTCAGGTTGAATTTTTCGGCACTGCCGCCTTCAAACGGTTTTCCATCAATAGAACCGGCAAAGTCGATGACAGCAACATCACCTGCTTTTACTGCCCGCGGTTTGTCTATTTTGGTAAAGGGAGCCTGCTGTTGTGCAAACTCCTGAAGTTTGGCCTCCACTGCTGCAGGATCGGCTTTTGGCTTTGTGAAGTCGGGGATGATATCGTTATAGTCTATATCTGTATTGATTTGAGGACTTGTAGAGAGCGCGACCTCGAAGTAGACATTGTTCTCCTGCTGTTCATATTTTTTCAGGAGTGGTTGTCCCAAAATAGTATCTATGTCTATATTTGCTTTTTTGATGCCGGTATTGATGAATTCTTTGAAAACTTCGCCTGCTGCTTCCTGCTCAATATTTTCACTTTTTGACGTATCGTTATTTGTCTTTTGTGTTAATTTTTCTTTAAATTCTGCCACTTTGTTTTCTATTATATTGTTTTCGATCGTACCACTCAAGATAAAGTTAATATCATCGATTTTTTTTACTGAGACTTCCACTATGGTCCTTTTGATTTTTAATTATATTATTTTAACATTATTGTCTAAAAGTAACTTTTTATAAGGAATTGGATAAATAATAAAAGATTTTTTAAATTTTAAGAGGGTATAAGCCATCCCTAAAGGATGACCTATATATACAGAAATTATACTGCTTCGACGTTAGGCATTTCCATCGTAATACAATCACGATTGAGCATATCAGTACATACGTACACACATAATGCACACCCTTTACATCTGTCTACATCAACCCAAGATGTATTTCCGCTTTTATCAAACATGAGTGTATTGGCTTCCGGGCAATACAAAGTACAGGTATTACACTTGTACTCGGCACACATGTCAGAATTAACTTTTGCTACATAATACATTTATTATCCTTTTATATGTCGAACTTAATAATTAAATCAGCAGTATCCAAATCAATAGAATTTGCCATTTCAAAAGTCTTGCTGATTACATCCATATTTTTTTGGAGTAACTCTTCTTTTTTCTTAAACTTTTTCTCTATTGCAGAGTCAAGCATAGCTGTACCGCCTGAAGATACAAATGATGTTCCCAGGAATCTCTCTTTTACCGCTGTTTCAATGTTTTCAATACTGACAAGGTTTATAAGTCCAAGCATCATACCCATCATTGCCATATTTGTTGCCAGTTCTGTTCCTGCCGTATCAAGTGCAAGTTTTGTTGCATCAAACTGAACAACAGTAGCTCTTAAGTCTTTTAAAACTTTTACATCATCTTCATCAAGTACATTTACTTCAGAGTTGATGATAATCAAACTGTCAGGCTTAAGACCTGTATAAAACGGCATTGTATAAGACTTACCGTGTGTTACAACCTGTGAGTGGTAAATCATGATAATATCAGGATATACAACTTCACCAACTTCATAAATCGGCTCTGTTGAAGCTCTTACATAAGCCTCAACAGGTGCCATTCTTTTTTCAGAACCAAAAAACGGTACCAAAGATGCATATTGACCTGCATTATCCATTGTTGAACCAAGGATGTGAGCAGTAGTTACAACACCTTGTCCACCTAATCCGGAAATACGTATGTTATATCTTTTTTTTCTTGTTTTATCAGCCATATTAATTTACCGCCTCTGTTTTTTGAGCTTTTCTTGCCATTCTTGCTGCTTTTTCTTCAGCTTCTACACGTTCGATGACTTCTTTTGCTTCATCAGTCATGTATTCTTCAAATGTAAAACGATCTTTTTCCTGTGCTTTTGCATCAGCAAACACTTCATGCGTAGGAATTGAATATTCGATATTACATGATGTATATGCATGAATAAATGTCGGTCCGACTTCTCTTGCAACAAAGATTGCACGTCTGATAATCTTAGCCGCTTTTTTGATGTTTGTCGGAGACATTCTTACAGTATAGACACAACCGGCTGCTCTGGCAAGCTCTGTTGCCGGCATTTTACCGAAATCTTTTCCTTTTGGAGCCATTTTAAGAACAGCACCTTGTGGAGACATTCCAGAAGATTGTCCGCCTGTATTTCCATAAACTTCATTGTCAAGCATGATAGTCGTGAATTTTTCGCCACGAATCCATGAGTGCATAGTCATTGAGAAACCGATATCCATAGTACCACCGTCACCGGCAATAGTAATAACATCTTTTGTTTTATCAGGGAAACGTAATCTGAACGCACGTGTCAATCCTGATGCCATAGCATTTTGGTCACCGTAGTTACCATAGATAAACGGTACCGCAGCCTGAGAAATAGCCAAACGGCCACAACCTGCTGTACCCAGTGTTACTGTATCTTCCGGATTTGGAAGTGAAGCAAAAATCAGTCTGATATAGTATGCCATCCAACAACCAGAACACATCGGATGCTCTTCAACGAGCTCTTTAAACTGCCCCATATTACCTGGTCCGGCTTCTTCTTGTGTTTTTCCAAACGGACCGTAGTCAACTAGCTCTACATAATCTTTTGGTAGATATTTTTTAAATCTCTCTGCCGGAGTTATATATTTTAAACTCATTTTATCTCCTTTTTATAGTTTTAGGTCGTATTCTAAGCCAAGTGAGTTATGAATTTCTTTCATAATCAACTCAACCGGAAGTGTCATACCACCGTATACTCTTGGTCCCTCTGTAACAATTCCGCCATTTGGAATCGCCGCTTTTACTTCTTTACATAACCAGCCGATAATATTGTGTTCAGGGACGATGATAGATTTAGCATTTTTAACTGTATCTCTGATTTCATCAATCGGGAACGGTCTGATAGCTCTTACTTTGATTAAACCAACGCTTAAACCTGCTTCCTGTGCATATCTCCATGCTTCTCTTGCCTGTGCAGCTGCACAACCCGAAGCGATAAGGAATACTTCAGACTCAGGATTTTTCACTTCAATCGGTCCGCCAAGATATTCATAGATATATTTCATTGCACGTTTGTTTGAATCCCAGATTTCCTGTTGCCATACAGCATGAATCAGGTAAGACATAAAGTTTGACTTTTGAACAGGAGCATCACGCTGGATTCTTGCAGGTGGAGTTTCATTGTCCATCGCAGGAACCGGTGCAGCTACCGGATCAAATTCAGTCAGTGCCATATCTTCCGGAGTCATGTCAACATAACCTTTTGCATGTGTTACGAAGAAACCTTCAGTAGCTACTGCAACAGGAATGTATACATCAACTTTTTCAGCAATAGCAAATGCTGCCAAAGTGAAGTCAAATGTGTCCTGCTGGTTTTCAGCATGTAACATTACGGCACCACAATGCATCATATATGCCATTTCGATATTATCAGGCTGAATAGACAACGGTGCATTGATAACACGTGTCAATATTCCAAGGACAGCCGGAACACGGTGACCTGGCCAAGAAACAATAGCTTCCAAACCGCGAAGCAGTCCCGGTCCTGAAGTAGCTGTAAAAAGACGTACACCCGCTCTTGCAGCACCTGCAATAGCAGACATGGTACCAAGCTCTTCTTCAGCTCTGTAGTACTCTTTAATGTGGCCTTGCGCATATATGTCACCTACAAGGTGCATTACCTCTGACTGTGGTGTAATAGGGTAGGCGATTGCCATATCAACACTTGCTCTTTTAACAGCTTCTGCCATTGCCTGCGCACCTGTGATAAAGTGCTTTTCTCTCGGAGCTTCTTTTAACAGATAGTTAATATCTACTAATGTTTTTTCTAATTTTTTTTCTGGATTTGGACTCATTGATTATCTCCTTTATTCAACTTCAGTAACATGTTCACCTTTTCTTGTCATGATGAGACTTCTGTACTCACCATAATCAGCAGGTGATAATGTAGTCAAATCTTCTTTAGGTAAAGATGGATTTTCAGGTGGTAAAGTAGTTTCCCACTCAATGCCTAGTTTGTTTCTTTCTTCAATCACAATTTCTTTAAATTTGTGAATATCGTCTGCATGAAGGTCTCTGATTGATGCCATAGCCTCTTCATGACCCATATAGGCACATAATGCTACAGTGTAGCAGTCAGTACCTGCACGTATCATTCTAAGAGTAAGATTTGCATAGTGACAGTGTACACCGACAAAAACACACGCTTTGATCTTGTTATCCAAAATCGTCAGGTTAGGGTGATTAGGATTAATCTCCGCCTTCACATCGATTTTTGGATACTTTGGTCTGTAATCCGGCATTGGAATAATTTTACAGTTTGGAATTTCAGACGCCAGCTCTAAAAGCGCTTCTGCTTTTGCAGCTACATCATCTTTCCAGTCCCATAATACTTGTGGACCAGGGAAAATTGTCGGGTTATCTCGAGTCAGCAATGCTCTTGCTGCATCTCTCATAGCCTCTTCTTCACTTACTTTATTTCCATAAAGCAAAGCCTGCCCTTCAGGTGCAAGTTCAACTCCCATATATGGTGCCGATTGAGGCATATACCCAGCCGGACCTTCTGTTACTTTTTTTAACATTGTTACCTCCTTATTTAGTACGAATACGAAAAAGTTTCGATAAATTACATCGAAATGCCCTAACACGCAGTTAAGCTTAGTAACTATATTTTAATCTTAAGACTATCTTCCTTCATCTAGTTGAATTTGCGAATTATTATTATTAGCATTTTATATTATTATTTATAAGATAAGGATTCCAAATAAGCAGGGAAAACAGAGATCCTCATATAGGAGGATACAGAGGATATAATTTCTCTTTACTATTATTCTTAAAGTAAACATAAAAAAATTATTTAATTTATTAAGATTAATTTTTTGGAAAAATTCTGTAACTTTTTCGCCTATTTCCCCTGTAGACGCTATTGGAATTTTAGTATCTGCAGGGAGTTTGGAGAGAGAGCATAGAGAAAGGTGTGTAGAATTTACACAGTATAAATTACTTATTTATACTGAATTGGGGAAGAACTAAAAAAGGAAATTTTTGACTGAGTAGTTTTATATCATCTTCTATGCTCTCACCGATAAAGATTAAGAGTGATTTTTCTTTATACTCCGGTAACTCTTCATAGCTGGCATCACCAAAGGAATAATTGATAAATATAGGATTGGCGACATCAGTCACTTTTAAAATACCTTTTGTCCTGTAGATACTCTTTGGAAGGGCACTGAGGAGCTGGTCTATATCATTAAATGTTACATTGTCTTTGAGATAGGCTACTTTTTGGGTGATAGAGTCTTTGCCGGTATGATCAAGATGCTTGTAGTCTTTTGCCAGGCCGATGACTTCATCTATTTTATAAACGCCTTCAAATACCTCTTTGTTTACCAGACCCTGCTGGGCATAATGAATTATATAGTTATTAAATACCGTCTCTCCTGTGAGATTGTTTTTAATGTTATACTCTTCTTTAATCTGTATAACCTCTTTTTTTACTTCTTCAAGCTGTGCAGGTGTTACCAAATCGACTTTATTGAGTATGATAATATTTGAACCGCCCAACTGGTACTTTGCGGTAGAGTTCTCTTTGTATGTATCAAAGTTTTTTGCATCGACAACACATATAATGCCCTCTATTGATATACCGAGGTTCTGCAAAGAGAGGAAAATCGGAAAAGGTTCTGATGCACCGGAGGTTTCTACAAAAATTATGTCAGGACTGTATTTGCTGATAATTTCAGTAACACCGCTTTCAAATTCCTGGGCTAATTTGCAGCAAATACACCCTTCGGAAATTTCAAGCACCTCACTGTGTACATTTGTAAGAATCTTACTGTCAACTCCTACATCACCAAATTCATTGACAACTATTGCTATTTTCTTATCTTTAAAATATTTTTTGACAGTATTTGTAAGCATGGTAGTTTTACCAACACCTAAAAATCCTGTAATTATAAATGACTGTATGATGGGATCTTCCTTTAATGATATGGAGTTATGTTTGTATAGAACAAATTGTTCTGGAGTATTATAGTATATTTTGGAAAAAGTAACTACTGTGTTGAATAACAGTAGTTACATTATGACTATTTTCTTGGAGATTCTAAAATCTGTTCAAATCCGACTTCTTTACACCAATCAACTGTCAAGTCAAATGCTGCTGAAGCAGTATTGAGATTTTTTTGAATAAGTTCTTTCTTTTTCTTGAACTTTTTCTCAATAACCGAGTCAAGTGTAGCCGTACCGCCGGAAGCCGTATATTTTTTCAGGAATCTGTCTTTGATTCCCTCTTCAATAGCCGGCTTGCTTACAGTGCCCAAAGCTCCAAAAAGAGCTCCCAGCATTGCCATGTTTGTTGCAAGTTCAGTTCCCGCCATATCAATAGCAAACTGAGTAAAGTCTTTTGTAAGCACTTTTACATTCAAATCACTCAATGTTTTTTTATCATCATCAGTTAAAAGATCTCTGTCACTGTTGATGATTACAAGGCCGTTTTCTTTGATACCGGCATAAAAAGGCATTGTGTATGATTTACCCATAGTAATAACCTGCGGGTGAAAAATCATAATGATATCAGGGTAAATAACTTCCCCTCTGTCATAAATAGGCACTGTCCCTATTCTTGCATAACTTTCAGATGGTGCCATTCTCTTTTCAGCACCAAAAAACGGATTTGATACAGCATAGTAACCTTCTGTATCTGCAGCTGTAGCAGCAATGTGTGCTGCTGTTACCGCGCCTTGGCCGCCAAGGCCAGGCATTCTGATTTTTATTGAATCTTTTGCCATTATATACGCCCTTCTTCTTTACATTTTTTCAAAAACTCTTCTGCTTCAGGTGAAACATATTTGTACGATGCAAATCTGTCTTTATCCTGATCTTTCATCTCACCAAGGCCTTCATTTGCACTTAAACCGATTTCAAGAATACACGGTGTGTAAATATTAAGGAAAGTCGGTCCGATTTCTCTTGCAACCAAGATCGCTTCTCTGACTGCTTTGGCAACTGCTTTTGGAGCAGAAGCGGTCATGTTTACAGAGTAGTGACATCCTGAAGTTGTTGCCAATTCCCACATAGGAACTTTGTCAAACTTTTTACCAAGAGGCGCCATTTTAAAGACCTGTCCTTTGGCTGTAGCACCAGACTCCTGTCCACCGGTATTTGCATAGACTTCATTATCAAAACAGATAGTAGTGATATTTTCCTGTCTAAAGAAAGACTGAAGTGTATAGTCAAGACCGATATCAACAGTAGCACCGTCTCCGGCTAAAACAACAACATCTTTCTCAATATCCGGAAATCTCCAGTCAAGCACTCTTTTGATTCCTGATGCAACCGCATTTTGGTTACCAAAAAGTGAGTGCACAGTATGAAGCGCGATATGCGGGAACATTAAAGATGTACAACCCGTAGAGTTTACAATAATAGTATCTTCCGGTTTTGGCAGTGCAGATAATACATATCTCAGAGCAGCCGCTTCAGGACAACCGGCACAGAGTGAATGCTCTTCAAGCAACTCTTTTGTGTCAGGAAGTTCTTTGATACCACGTGGTGTGTCTCTATTAACTGACCATGTAGCTTTTTCCTCAAGATCTATAATCTCTTGAGGCATAATATCACGAAATTCTGGATTTATTTTATAGATATCTAATGCCATCTTATGCTCCTTTTCCCGGGTTGATTTTTTCCATTACTTCCGCAATAATTGCTTCAGCAGGCATACTCATACCACCAGCGACTCTCGGTCCGCCGACAATGTCTGCTTCACACTTGTTGTAAAGTTCTTTTCTTACTTCTTTTTCCAGCCATCCGACAACATTGAATTCAGGTACAAATATGTGTTTGATACCTTCAACAGCTGCAAGAAGTTCTTTCGCAGGGAAAGGTCTGATTGTTCTTAGCTTGATAACTTTTGTTTTGATACCAAGTTTCATAAGCTCTCTGTGTGCTTCTTTTGCCTGGTTTGATGCCGTTCCGCATGTAACGAATGCAATTTCTGCATCTTCTTCACCGGTAATGTGAATAAGACCTTTCAAGTAATGCTCTGCATAAGGGCGTGAACGCTCTACCGCTGATCGTACTTCCCACTGCCAAGAAGCGTGTGTTGCATACGAAATATAGTTAGACTTCATTACAAAAGGATCTCTTAAGAAACGTCCCGGAGGTGTTTCAGAATCAATCGGAGGCAACGGTGCTCTGTACGGATCATACGGCTCTAATGCTATATCATCAGCCGGAAGCATAACTGCCTCTCTTGTATGTGATACAAAGAAACCGTCAACAACTGTAATAATCGGAACATGTACATCAGGCTTTTCAGCTACTGTAAATGCTGCAATTGACATATCGAAAAGTTCTTGAACATTTTCAGCATACCAAATCATACATCCGGTTTCAAGCATAAAAGAAACTTCCAGGTTGTCAGGTTGAATAGTCAGTGGCGAGTTAATACCACGGGCCATTAAAACCAGTTGACAGGGGATTCTTGTTCCAGACCACTGAGGAAAGTTTTCCATCGCTCTGAGTGTTCCCGGTCCGGAAGTTGTTGTCACTGTTCTGGCGCCTGCCATTGCACAGCCTGCAACTTCAGACATTACACCAAATTCGTTTTCCCCTCTAAAATAAGTACCGACATACCCTTCAGCCCATAATTCACCGATAAGGTGTGCTGCTTCTGACTGCGGTGTAATTGGGTAGGATACCGAGGCATCTACCGTACATCTTTTCATTGCTTCTTTTAAAACTTCAGAACCAGTCATGAAGTGTTTCTCTCTAGGAGCTTCGAAAAGCAAATAGTCTGTTGAAACTAATTTTTGTCCAGACCAGTTGTGTGTGTTTGTCATATCACTTCGTTTACTCATTGTTTTATACTCCCAACTCTGATTTAACTTCTTTAGCTATTTTGATGAACTTTTCAAGATCAGAAGCATGTTGGTCTCTAATAGTAGCCATTGCATCTTCATGTCCGGATAAAGCACACATTGCTATAGTGTAACAGTCTGTTTCTGCTCTAACAATCTTTAATGCAACATTTGCATAATGACAGTGAACACCGATAAAAATTGCTGCTTTGATTTTGTTTTCCCAAATCGTCAAGTTTGGATGATTTGGATTGATCTCAACTTCAGCATCAATTTTTGGATATTTTGGTCTGTAGTCATACATTGGAATCATGTTCGCATTCAGAACTTCTGCCATCTCTTTGATAAGAGTTGCTTTTCTTTTTGCTTCATCGCTCCATGCGTAAAGTACTTGTGGACCGGGGAAAATTGTTGCATTTTCTTTTGTCAACATCTGTTTTGCAATTTCTCTCATTGCCGTTTCTTCATCTACCACATCTTCTAATAAAAGTGCTTTTCCTTCTGGTGGTGTTATTACACCTTCATACGTAGCCGCAGGATATGGTGAATAATACGCAGGACCTTGGTTTGCCATAAGTTCTCCTATGATTTTTTTATTTTACTCTATTTTTTACTTAAATCTAAAACTTAGACTTAGACTGCTTCAACGTTAGGCATTTCCATCGTAATACAATCACGATTGAGCATATCAGTACATACGTATACACATAATGCACACCCTTTACATCTGTCTACATCAACCCAAGATGTATTTCCGCTTTTATCGAACATGAGTGTATTTGCTTCCGGGCAATACAGAGTACATGTATTACACTTGTACTCTGCACACATGTCAGCATTAACTTTTGCTACATAATACATTTTTTCTCCTATAAATGACTTAAACATAAAATACCAGTCTATTGAAAATTCAATCAATTCTAAGTATCTTTATCAATTTTGCGGCATCAAAAAATATAGAAATATACTTTTTATCAGCAACATTTTATGTTTTCAGTTGGGAGTTTACTTGGAAAGTCCTTTAAATTCTCTTTAATTTATGAGATAAATATTTTTTGTAAAACAATAAACCTGCACAAATAAGTTGTTTTGCCGGGTCTTATGCTACTTTTTGAAGCATTGAGGATATATTGGTGTTACAATATGTAGCACTTAGGATAGCCAGATTATCTCAAATGGCTGTATAGTGAGATTTAACCTAAATATTAGCTGTAGTAATCTGTGACTGATTCTATTTTTAGCCGAGCTTAAAAGTTATAATGTTTAAATTGCTGCCATATAAACAAAAAGGGGTTCCATATGGTTCAGGTTAATAGTATTATAGATCCGTCAGCACTTAATGATGTGTTGCATGGCTTAGAAGATGAGGGAATACAGGGTGTTACTGTAACAAGAGTATTAGGAAAAGGTTGCTGGGACGGTACAGAAACCGAATTGACAGAAAAGGTAATGGTTATTGTTATAGTTCCCAACAAGATATATAAAGACAAAGCAATGGAGGCTATTCGTGCAAATGCACAGGATATAGATCACGGTGCAGGAAAAATCTGGGTCGTGCCTGTGTTGGAGGTTGAACGTATCCGTACAGGTGAAAGAGATTTGGATGCTCTGCAAAAGACTATAGTGAAAAACAAAAAAAGATCGAATGATATTGATTTAGACGCTTTTAGTGCTATTGATACACCGGCGAGCTAAATATCTGCATTAGAAAACAGGAGTTTTAATGGAAAAAATTATACTGCTCATTCCGGGTATTCCTATTGTAATAGCATTTTTGCTGATTTTTGTGAAGAAAAAAGAGTTTATTCCGAAAATCAGTCTTATTTTGTCGAGTATGATAGCCTTGCTCGGACTGTACGGAGCGTATTATGTCATAAGTAATGATACACAAATCACGGGATTTGGCGGATTGCTTATATATAATCAGCTTTCAGCTGTTTTGGTACCCTATGTTGCAATTCTTGGTCTTGTCATTCGTAAATATGCTACGAAATACATGTGGGACGAAGCAGGGTATAAAAGATTTTTCATTCTTTTGAACTTTATTTTTGCGTCAATATATTTACTGGTTATGAGTAACAATCTGATTGTTTTGGCTCTGGCATGGCAACTGATGAGTATCGGTCTGTATTTGCTTGTTTCATTTAATGTCGGTTCAAAAACAGCTGTAAAAAATGCAAGATGGACTATGTACATACATAAAGGTGCCGATCTGGTTTTTTTACTGGCCGTGATACTGACCTATAAAACATTTCAGAGTCTGGACCTTGCAACATTGAGCGAAAAGTGGCTTCTTATGTCCAAGGGTCCGGTTGAAGATCCTGTGATCTTTGTTATAGGACTGCTTTTCTTGATTGCCGCGATGATGAAATCGGCAATAGTGCCGTTTCATATCTGGCTGCCTTACACTTCAGAAGCACCAACTCCGGTATCGGGATTGATGCATGCCGGTGTTGTCAATGTTGGCGGTATACTGCTCAACAAGCTTGCTTACCTGTTGATGCTGACTCCGGGTGTGCTTAATATCGCTTTTGGCGTAGGCCTTTTTACGGCAATATTTGCATCGGCTTTAATGCTGGTAGTTTCAGATATCAAGCGTTCTCTTGGATACTCTACCGTAGGACAGATGGGGTATATGATCATGGAAATCGGTTTGGGTGCATTTTCACTTGCCATCTATCATCTTATTGTGCATGGTATATTCAAGGCAACACTTTTCCTGGAATCAGGCGCTTTGATCAAATATGCCCGGCATGATCCTAATATACCCGAACGCCTCTCCTATAAAGTATTTTGGGAGGATAAAACAGGCAACAGGAGCAACAGACTCTTTTATCTTATTGCAATTTTTACCATTTTGCCTGTTCTGGCTTTTATAGGTGTGAAAATGGTATTGAGCGAAGAGTTCTTTGAATTTAATGCGGCTATTGTTATACTGGCCTTTGCCTGGTTGACAGGAACTCAGCTTTTCCTGTCATTCTTTAAAGTGTCAAAATCTGACTCGATACAAGTCATTCTGGCACTTGTCAGTACATTTGTTCTGATTTTGTTTACCTATGAGTTTATCGGTCTGACACTTGAGCATTTTTTATATGGTGAGGATGCCTTACTCTTTTACAAAGCGGCAACACTGAATGTGACGATGGCAAGTTCCATGGTTATGCTGGCTGTCATTATGACCATTGGCTGGCTCTTTATGTATAAACAGCATTTTGTGGAAATTCCGAATGCCGACATAAAACCAAATAAAATGAAGTGGCTTTTTTACAAACTGCTGGCAAAAGAAGGGTTCTATTTTGAAATATTTAAGCGTTCTAAAAAAGGGAGACTATGATATCTAGTATTTTATTATTTGTATTGGCTGCAGGATTTCCTTATTATATTTTCCTGGAAAAAAGCAAGAAGATTGGCAGTAAAGGTATCTTTTTATTGAGCGGATTTTTGCTTTTATGTGCAATTGTTCTCTCTTTTTTTATAGTAAATGAACATCCGACTTCACTTGTCATGATATCTTTTTTCAGTGCATTGTATACTATATACAGGGCTACAAAAACAACAAATTTTTATAAACTCGGATACTATTTTGTTTTTATAAATGCTCCGTTTTTTATGCTTTTTGAAGACAAGGGAGCCTTTTACAGTCTCTCTTTGCTGGTTTCTCTTCTTGGGATCTATTTTATAGGAAGGTTTTATGAAAAAAATTACGGCAGTGCAAATTATCTTGCCGTAAGAGGTATAACACTTGCCACACCTTATCTGAGCATCTATATCACTGTGTATCTGCTTTGTATAGCTCTCTATCCTCCCTTTCCCAATTCGCTCTTTTTTTTGAATTATCTCTTTACGGGGGAACCGTTTGGGCTTTGGTCTATAGTTGTTATAACGCTTTTTATAGGAAACTTTTTCTTGGCTATGAGAGTTATGGAAAAGTCACTTTTTGGAAAGCCGAATTTAAATATTCACTATGTGGATTTAACTTTTAGAGAAAAACTGTTGCATTTATCTGTTGTTATAGTCTTACTCGGACTGAGTATATATGGACTGAAGGAGCTGCTTTTATGAGTACAATCATGCAAAAACTTGATGCTGTCAAATCAACGGTACCCCATTACTGGCCAATCGGTGCATTTATTCATCACAACCCTTTAAAAGGTTTTGAACATCTCCATTTTAAAGAGGGAGTGGCCAAGGCGCAGAGTATCTTTGGCGGGAATGTTTACATGCAGCCGTCGTATTATCTGAATCTTTACAAAGAAGGCAAAATCAATTCTGATTTGCTCGAAGCAAACTTAAAAGAGATACTCAAAAGTGACGGATTGCAAGAACATTATGATCTGGCAAAAAAATGTCTGATAGAAGTCAATCCGAAATGGAACAGTCTTAGAAGCACTGCAGATTTAAACGAACATGAAATTGATGAAGATCTGTTGGCATATCTTGATGAAAAGTTTTTCTATCACAATAAAGAAAAGTGGATAGAAAAACTGACAAAGCATATGACACTCTATGAGATCAATGATATTCTTTTTGATCGTGATGACAAAGAGATGATAGAAAAAGATATTATTGAGTATATCACCAGGTTTTTGGATGAAGAACAGACAACCATCACTATGCCAAACAGAGAACTGGGAATGTTTGAAACATTCAAACTGTATGAAAACTTTGACTATGCCAAGGATTCCGAATCTTTTGTAAATGAGACCCTTCAAAAGCTGAAAGTGAAAAATGTTGAGCAGTATCTACTGGCGCATATTTTAAAACTGCACGGATGGGCAGGGTTTATAAAGTACCGTTCCGAGGATCCTGACTATTTTTCACAGCAGGAGTATCCGTCATCACTGATGGACTATATGGCTATCAGACTCTATTTTGAGCTTGCCTACCTTCAGCACAGACAAATCAAGAACTTTGAACTGCTGGACTCTTTTGTGCAAAAAAACAGTGCCTGCGTCATTTTGAAAATACTGCAGGCAAAAGGGGATCTGCCCGGCAAATATATAGATGCTATACAGGAGCATCAAAATTATGAGCAGATTTTGGAAAATTATGTGCAGGATGAACTCAAACTGGATGCCAAGCAGGTGCACCTCTCAAGTGCCCAGCTGAACAATAAAGAGATTGCCTTGACAGAGTTGGCAAAAATCATGGAGACATTACGCTCCCATGAGGGATATATCTGGCTGAAGTCTCTTGAAGACAGCTATATTCATACTTTTATTGATGAGATGAAACTGACTCAAACAGCTAATGGGCAGAGACCTCTGGCTTCTGCCACATTTTGTCTGGACGTACGTTCGGAACTGATGAGAAGGTCTCTTGAGAGCAGAGGCAGTTATGTAACATACGGGGCAGGAGGTTTTTTAGGTTTTCCTATTGCCTTTGTGGAGTTTGACAAGGCGCATGAACAGTTTTTATGTCCGGCGGTGGTAAAACCCGGCAATATTATATTTGAACTGCCAAAAGAAGCGCATGAAGAGTACAGTTCGAAAAAAATTATGAACAAAACTACGAAAAAAGTTTTAAGTGATCTGAAAAACAATCCTTATACTCCTTATATAATGGTAGAGGCAATCGGCTGGATCTTCGGAATAAACCTTTTTGGAAAAACATTTTCTCCAAGAAAAACAAACAGGTTTTTGTCCGGCTTTAAGGCACAAAAACCTAAAACCACATATACTCTGAACAAACTCTCAGATCAAGAGATAGAAATGTATGTCAATAAAATGCACAGATATGTGATTGTAGAAGCTTTGAAAAACAGTGCATCGCAGGAGTACACGGCAGAAGAGATTCAGGCCATTCGCGATCATTTGGTTTTTGAAGAAGAGTTGTCACTGGATATTCCAAAAGAGTTGCTGGAAAAACTGCGCACAAAGTATAAAATAACACGAAAAGATTATGAGTATCAGAAGAACAAACTCAAAATGGTCGGATTTACTCTTGAAGAGAAAGTAGAATATCTGTACAGTTTTTTAATGATGATAGGCCAAGTGGATAATTTTGCCGAGTTCGTCATTCTCTGTGGACACCAAAGTGTTTCGGACAACAATCCGTTTGAGTCGGCACTTGACTGTGGCGCATGTGGCGGGAGCAGCAGTTTGCCAAACAACAGAGCTCTTTGTATGATAGCCAACTCGCAAGATGTAAGAGAGGCCATTGCCCAAAAAGGGATTGTCATTCCGGATGATGTCAAGTTTATGCCGGCTTTACATGTAACGAGTACAGATGAGATAAAGTTTTATGATACAGATATCCTAACGCAAGAAGAGATGACAAAATTTACAAAAGTTATGAAGGATTTTGAAGAAGCTTCAAAAATTTCGCGCCAGGAGAGAATCACCCAGTTGCCGTATACAAATACCCAGGAAGATATCATTGTAAAATCAATGGACTGGTCAGAACCAAGGCCGGAGTGGGGATTGGCAGGAAATATGGGTGTTTTTGCCGGTCCAAGAAGTTCTATAAAACATATGGCATTTAAAAACAGACTCTTTATGCACTCGTATGAGGCTTCTTTGGATAATGAAAATGCGGATATTCTGACAAAAATTTTCAACGGACCTCTTATTGTAGGTGAGTGGATCAACATGGAACACTATTTTTCTACGGTAGACAATGCCGTTTATGGAGCAGGTTCCAAAGTCTACCACAATATTGTTGCCAAAGTCGGGGTTTTTAACGGTAATTACGGTGACCTTAAAATAGGACTTCCTACGCAATCTGTTATGCTGGAGGGTAAAGCCTATCACGAACCGGTAAGACTGCTCACCTACATGGAAGCCCCTTTGGAAGCAGTGGGCAAGGCGGTTGAAAATTCGGTGGCCAAAGAGTTTATTTTAAATGAGTGGATACGACCTGTTATCATTGACAAAAAAGCGAAGAAGGTATATTCGTATGAATCAGGTGATTTTAAAGTTATAAAAGAGTTTTAATAGTATGTTTTCTTAACCATACTTTTAAGCGCAAAGTGATATAAACAGAGATTACTCTATACAAAGGAAATATTAATGTATACAATAGAAATTGACAAAGAATGCAGTTGCTTTAAAAAAAGCGGGTTTGAAAACAATATGACATTTGATTCAAGAGAAGACATGATCAACAAGGCAAGAGTGTTAGAGTGTCGTATGAATCAAGAGTTTTGCATGAAACACTTTTTTCAGGCTGTAGATTACGGTGACAAAATCATCATTCACAGTACTGTAAGACCTGTGGAAGACGAAGATGAAGATATCGAGGATGCAAGAGACCTGGTGCAAAGAAGCGGTGTAACCATCGGATTTGACGCAAGTGAAAGCACACCAAACGGAAAAGAAAACTGCAGCACTCCAAGTTCTGATTTTTAAAGCCAGGCATCTTTTTTGGAACCGGTACTGAAGTCATAAGTATCTACACAACTCAAAAAAGCAAAGAAAGCGGAATAGATATTGCATAAGATTTTAAAAAACAAGAGAGTTTATGCAATGGAAGAGCGTTTAAAAAAAAAGATATATGAGACTGGTAAAAAGTCATATGAATCATAAACAACACAGTACCAATGGATTAAACCTGCTACAAAAGACTGAAGGATTTTCACAAGCACAAAGTGCTTGGAGATTTTACAATAATGAGCATGTAGATATAGAGTCACTCAATGAGCCAATGCTTACAAGAGGGATTAAAACTATTAATAAAAGCAGTGATGAATATATACTTGTAGCCCATGACTGGTCACTCATAAATTATAAAAACCATACGGCAAAAACAGATTGTATACGAAAACGCAGAAGCAATGTAAATAATGCTTCATCAAGAGGATATGAGTTGCAAAGTTCCCTTGCAATTGAGAGCAGCAGCGGCAAACCAATCCTTCCCTTGGTACAGAACCTAAAGACACAAGATAAAGTGCTCTCAAGCTATAATCCTACAATGAAGAGTCATCTTACCCATCTCGGTGAATTAACACAAAGAATAGCTTATATCAATCAATCCCTCAACATACAAAAGAAAATTGTACATGTAATTGACAGAGAAGCAGACAGTGCGGGGTTTTTCAGAGGACTGCAAAAAGAGGATTTATATATAGTACGAGCATTAGACAATGTCAAAGTCAGGTATGAAGATGAAGATATTACCCAAAAAGAGTTGTCCAAAAAAATGGATAAAGGCAAATATGTAAAAACTATACAGTATCAAAATAAAAAAGTAAAAATTTATGTTAATACGGTAGATATACTTATAACAAGAGACAGCTATCAAAAGACAGATACGCCACAAGGTAAAACAATAAAACAAAAAGTAAAAGGCAAGCCAATAAAAAACAGATTTATAGTCCAAAGACTCATAGATGAGAAGAACAATACAGTTGCTACCTGGCTTCTGTTAAGCAATCTTCCAAAAGATGTTGCACGGTAATTCAAGTTTAATACTCACCCAAGTCTACTACTAAGACTGAAAAGCTTATGAGGACTCCATCCAAAAACCTTTCTGGCTTTTTTAATATTGGAGATTTTGTTAATATTCATGATATTTATGGCAAGACTTCTTAACATTGTAGAGATTAAAGGTGCTTGACCTGTGCGAACTCTTGAGCTATCCTCATCGAAACTGACATCTTTTACATAGTGTAAAGAGTTCTCAATTTTCCAATGGCTCCTGATAATATGTGCAAAAGTTTTTGCATCTACATCAAGACTTGAAATATAGTAATGATACTCTGTCGTATGTTTTCCATACGATAGTGTTGTTGCTGTAATCTTTACAACCCTTTTTACAGATAACCAACTCTTTTTGATTTGATAGAGGTCATCATAGACTTCACAAACCCTCTCTTCATATCTCCCATGAGTGTTATGCTCATAATGGGCATAAGTATCTATTGGCTTAGCATCTTCAAGAGAGGTATTGAATATTACCCATTTTAAAAGCTCTTTCTGATTCGATTTTACCTGTGCAATATAATCATGTCCACACTTTACTATTTTATTCAATGTTTTTTTTGAGTATGCATAGCATCCATGGTAATCACACAATTTGTGAGGTTTAAAGCATCTAATAGTTCAACAAGTGCGGGAATCTCGTTTGTTTTCTCTTGTACCTGGGCTTGTGCCAATGTAAGTTTAGATTCTGTTAGAAAGAGCGAAACTATATGTCTGGCTTTCTCACTCATCTCTTTATTTGCAGAACCTCTCATGGTTTTCCCATCTGTTGCAACTATTGTCAATGTTTGTGAATCTTTTGGAGTATTTGAAAGTTGATGAATCCATTTTTGTTGCATCTTCTCTACTGCTTGTGTATCAATTCCCAAAAATGTATTTCTTATTGTTGTATATGCCGGAGCTTTAAAAGCACGACCCAAAAATTTAGAGAGTTCTCTTTTTCTCTCTTTCATCCATGTTGCAATATCTTCATAGCTCCCGGCACCTGAAAGGAGAGCCAAAAGTGATAAAAATAATATCTCTCCTGGATGTGTGTATCGCACTTTATTTTTTCTATAATCTGGTAGTTGTCTAAACTCTTCCAATAATACTTGCATCTGCTCCTCCTAATTTTTATAGGAGTAAGCAAATTTTGTTCTAGTTTATTTAACTGGTTATTAAACTTGAATTACCGTGGATATAACAAGGATAGGATTGTGGTATTATTACAGATGGAATATAGAAACGTATTTTAAACTGTTAAAAAGCTCAGGGTTTAATTTGGAAAAATGGCAGCAAGAGAGTGCACAGGCTATATTTAAACGCTTGTTTGTTGCCTCTTATGCCTGTTTGCTTGTATGGGAAATTGAACATACAAATAGTAAAAACATGCTGGCAATTAGAAAGTTTTTAGTTCGATTAAGCGGGAGATTGGTAGCAAGAAAGAAGATATCTACCTCTCCGGCTCTGTTAGCAGGTTTATGGAACTTCTTCTCTGCTATGGATATGCTTGAACTTTATGATATTGAAGAACTCCATAGCATTAAAAAAGAACTCAATGACTTTATGCAGATGGAGTTTTAAGTTGTGTAGATACTTATGACTTCAGTGCCGGCTGTTGCAATAGTCCTGCCACTCTCAGCCGGCACTGAAGTCATAAGTATCTACACAACTCAAAAAAGCAAAGAAAGCGGAATAGATATTGCATAAGATTTTAAAAAACAAGAGAGTTTATGCAATGGAAGAGCGTTTAAAAAAAAAGATATATGAGACTGGTAAAAAGTCATATGAATCATAAACAACACAGTACCAATGGATTAAACCTGCTACAAAAGACTGAAGGATTTTCACAAGCACAAAGTGCTTGGAGATTTTACAATAATGAGCATGTAGATATAGAGTCACTCAATGAGCCAATGCTTACAAGAGGGATTAAAACTATTAATAAAAGCAGTGATGAATATATACTTGTAGCCCATGACTGGTCACTCATAAATTATAAAAACCATACGGCAAAAACAGATTGTATACGAAAACGCAGAAGCAATGTAAATAATGCTTCATCAAGAGGATATGAGTTGCAAAGTTCCCTTGCAATTGAGAGCAGCAGCGGCAAACCAATCCTTCCCTTGGTACAGAACCTAAAGACACAAGATAAAGTGCTCTCAAGCTATAATCCTACAATGAAGAGTCATCTTACCCATCTCGGTGAATTAACACAAAGAATAGCTTATATCAATCAATCCCTCAACATACAAAAGAAAATTGTACATGTAATTGACAGAGAAGCAGACAGTGCGGGGTTTTTCAGAGGACTGCAAAAAGAGGATTTATATATAGTACGAGCATTAGACAATGTCAAAGTCAGGTATGAAGATGAAGATATTACCCAAAAAGAGTTGTCCAAAAAAATGGATAAAGGCAAATATGTAAAAACTATACAGTATCAAAATAAAAAAGTAAAAATTTATGTTAATACGGTAGATATACTTATAACAAGAGACAGCTATCAAAAGACAGATACGCCACAAGGTAAAACAATAAAACAAAAAGTAAAAGGCAAGCCAATAAAAAACAGATTTATAGTCCAAAGACTCATAGATGAGAAGAACAATACAGTTGCTACCTGGCTTCTGTTAAGCAATCTTCCAAAAGATGTTGATATAACAAGGATAGGATTGTGGTATTATTACAGATGGAATATAGAAACGTATTTTAAACTGTTAAAAAGCTCAGGGTTTAATTTGGAAAAATGGCAGCAAGAGAGTGCACAGGCTATATTTAAACGCTTGTTTGTTGCCTCTTATGCCTGTTTGCTTGTATGGGAAATTGAACATACAAATAGTAAAAACATGCTGGCAATTAGAAAGTTTTTAGTTCGATTAAGCGGGAGATTGGTAGCAAGAAAGAAGATATCTACCTCTCCGGCTCTGTTAGCAGGTTTATGGAACTTCTTCTCTGCTATGGATATGCTTGAACTTTATGATATTGAAGAACTCCATAGCATTAAAAAAGAACTCAATGACTTTATGCAGATGGAGTTTTAAGTTGTGTAGATACTTATGACTGAAGTACCGGTTCCGAGAACTGCCGGCTGAGAGTGCCAGGAAAAACAGTAACAGTCGGCACTACAGAAAAAAATTTAGTTTTTCTCACAAGTCATGCTTTAGCATAAAAAGTACCAATTCCGAAATATTGCTTATTTTTCTTTTGCTATACTTACAAAAAAAGTGAGTGAAATTTGATGCAGGATTATCTTATTGTCTTTATTGTGCTGTATATGCTTTTGGAGTTTTATGAAGTGCAGTGGCAAAAGGCTGGGACACTTATGGACATGTTGGCACGGATGTACCGCTATTATCATAAAAATGTTCTTCTTTTTCTGATTATGCACCCGACCTTTTATTTTGCCGTCTGGTTTTTGTTTTATACCCACTATAATCCCTATGCTTTGGCATTACTCTCTTTTAAAACTGCTGATATTGTAAGTAAAATTATTATGATTGATCAGGTTTTTATAAAAAAAGAGATATCAAAAGAGTTTGCCCAGGTATTGCTGACTCCCATAGGACCGTATTTACCGTATGCAGGGCTTTTGCTTTATCCGTTTTTTATCTATATGGCCTCAGTGTGAAAATACAGAAGATAGAAAGACAGATAAAGAAAAGAGCACTGAAAACCCCTTTTGTTACCGCGCTGCGACGGGTGGAAAATGTTGAGTTTATACGGCTAAGGATTAGATGTGATAACGGTCTTTATGCTTACGGTGAAGCGCCTGCCACCAAAGCAGTGACAGGAGAAGACCTGCAAAGCATTGCAAATGCGATTGGCGGGTTGCAAGATGCCTTGCTTGGCCTGACGCCGGGTGAGGCTTTACATGTAATCCATGGCAGTACAATGGGTTCGAGTGCAAAAGCCTCTCTTGATATGGCAGTTGTCTCTTTGCTGGCACAACAGAATAATCAGACACTGTTACAGTATCTCGGTACAAAAGATTTTTCTCCGATTTTTACCGATATTACTGTCAGTCTCAATGATGCAGACATAATGCTCTCAGATGCGAAAAAAGCTTTTGACAATGGATTTCATATTTTAAAAGTAAAGCTTGGCAGTGATCTGGAGCATGCTGTTGCAGTTACAAAAATGATTAGTGAAACGCTTGTAGATGCAGAGGTGCTCATAGATGCCAACCAGGCGTGGAATCTTGAACAGTCACTGTACTATGTTGAGGCGGTAGCGGGATTACATGTAAGCCTGATTGAACAGCCTGTAGTTGCAGATGATTTACAGAGCCTCAAAACAATAACCCAAAAAAGTACTGTTCCCATTCTTGCGGATGAAGCGGTATTTACTCTTGAGGATGTAAAAAAAGTGTATGAAGAGGGCTGTGCCGATATGATAAATGTCAAACTGATGAAGTGCGGCGGTGTGAGCAAGGCACAGGAGATTTTGGAGTATGCCAGATCCAACAACATAGAGTGTATGCTGGGGTCTATGCTGGAGGGACCTGTCTCCATACATGCGGCTCTTTGTCTTGCCTTTGCATACAGAGATGTTGTAAAGTATGTAGATTTAGACTCTCCTTTATTGTATAAAGATACGCCTGAGATTTTGGGAGAATTTGGTATAATACGCAACACAATACAGAGTCTTGCAGGTTCGAACATTTATAAAGGTTGAGAAATGAAATATGATTTTTCCGGAGTTTTAGAGGGTGATTCGGAGCTGATTTATACCGAACTCAGAGACAGATATTTAACCTGTATAGAATCATATGCCTGTGAGCAGGTGGTAAAAAATTTTTATCTGCGAATTATTAATCTATTTCATCAGTCATTCACTTCGAATGATATAAATACTCTCTATAAAGAGCTGGCACTCTATAAAATTTCGATGAATGTTCCCTACATTATTATGACCAACGAAATATACGGGCTGAAAAACCTTTTGTTATCCAGAATTGCGCAAAATATTGAGAGTAATAAAATTTTGAATCTCATATCCCTGTTTAAAGAGATAAACAATGGTGTTGCCTATATTTATCTCTCGAGATATACACAGGAGATTTATACGGTCAATAATAATCGGCTCAGTTCTTTATCTGATCTTTTGGACAAAGACATTATCATAAAACATTATGAAGCGCATTTAAACTGGCTGAATGATTTGGCAAAACATATTAACAGTTTTGACAAAAATGATTTTCCCGAACTTGACGGGATGCAGTGTGAATTTGGACACTGGCTGCACAACAGTGCAAAAAAAATCATCCAAAACAATTCAAAGCTCAAGGCTCTGATACGGTTGCATAATGATTTGCATATGTTTGCAAAGAAAATATTTGTAAATTTAAAAACATCGGAGTATCATGTACTTATCTCCTATTTGGAAAAATGTGAGCTTATCTCTTTGAGCATCGGTACAGAGTTGGCACTTATTGACAATATCGAGATGAATAAAAAAATGACCAAGGACAATCTGACAGGTGCGCTCAATCGAAATTCCCTGGAACTGATATTTAAAACCCAATACGAACTCTCTTATGCCACAGGGAACTCTTTTGTTCTTGCAATGTGTGATTTGGATTATTTTAAAAATATAAATGATACCTACGGGCATGTCGCCGGAGATAAAATGTTGCATTTTTTTGTTGCAATTGTGAAAAAACATATCAGAACTTCTGATATTGTCATCCGATACGGAGGCGAAGAGTTTATGATAATTCTCTCAGCCATACAAAAAGAGGCAGGTTTCAAAGTATTGGAAAAGATACGCCAGGCTTTTGAAGCCGCGGTACTTGAAGCGGATGGACAAAAGTTACAGGCCACTGTAAGCATGGGGGCTATGTGGATTAAGCCTGATAAAATATACAGGCATACCCTGCTTGACGAATATGTAATGATTGTGGATAAGATGCTTTACTGTGCCAAAGAGAACGGAAGAAACACGATTGAGGCTATTTAGAGACAACAAATCTCAGCCAGACAAAGCCCAAAAAACCTGCAAGCAATGAGGCCAGCAGTATTCCTGTTTTTGCCTGAAAAATCAGTGTGCTGTTGCCTGCAAAGGCCAAATCAGCGACAAAAATACTCATCGTAAAACCAATACCGCCCAAAATGGCAACACCAAACAGCTGACTCATGCTGCTGTTATGCGGCAGTCTGGCAATGCCGAGCTTCACACTCAGGTAAGAAACCCCGAATATACCAATGACCTTGCCCAGCAGAAGCCCAGATACTATACCCAGGGAGACAGGATTGGCTAGACTTTGACTAAATGATGTAAAATCCAAACTGACACCGGCATTTGCAAGTGCAAAAAGAGGAATGACAAAGAGTCCTATGGGAAGGTGAAGCGCATGCTCAAGCCTCAAAGCAGGAGAACTTACCAAGTCAATTCTGTCTTTGAGGTTTTGCAAAAGGGCTCTTTGTTTTTCATGCATTGTGTGATCGGTGGCAATGGGATAATTATCATATTCGTCAAGCAGATTTTTGGTATGTGTTGTAAAATCCAAAGGAGTATAGCTGGGCTTGGAGGGAATTGCAAAAGCGGCAATAACACCGGCAATTGTCGCATGGATACCTGATTCGAGCATAAACAGCCACATAAAAATGCCTACAATGAGATAGGGCAAAAGCATGTGAATGCCAAAACGGTTAAAGGCCACCATAATGAAAAATGACAAACCTGCCAGAAAAAGAGGGAGAATATGAATTTGTTCGGTGTAAAAAAGTGCAATAACTACAACGGCCCCAAGATCATCTACAATAGCAAGCGCAATCAGGAATGTAACAAGTGCCGGAGAAATTCTGCGTCCTAAAATCACCAAGGCACTGATGGCAAATGCTATGTCTGTGGCCATTGGTATGCCCCAGCCGTTTGCACCGGGACCGTCTGTGTTGATGCTCATATATATGAGTGCAGGAAAAACCATACCGCCGACAGCTGCAAAAATAGGCAAAATGGCAACTTTGATATTTGAGAGTTCTCCGATGAGAATTTCCCGTTTGATTTCAAGTCCTATCAAAAAGAAAAAGAAGGTCATCAGTCCGTCATTTATCCAATGGCTGAGTGACTGTGAAAGTTTCCATGAACCTATAGAAACAGATATGGGCGTATGAAATATATCATAATAGAGTCCGGAAAAAGGTGAGTTGGCCAGTATAAGAGCAAGAATAGTTGTAAAAAATAAAATAAGTCCCGTAGTTGTTTGTGCATGAATGAAATTTTCCAAAGGAGTGGAAATTTTTTCAAAAGCTTTTTCCCACGGTGCGTATAACTTCATTTGCCATTCCTTAAATATCAGAGATCAATTATAACACTAAATAAGAATAAGTCGAAATATGTGTATAATTTGTGTATGAATTTACAGAATTTGAAAAATAAGACCATATTGCTGTTTGGAAAGAGCAGGGCTTTTAGTGAAGATGAGTTTGTGTCACAGCTGAAGTTTCATAATATTACCCTGTGTAAAGAAGTTACCGATGCGGTTACTCTTGTTGTTGAGGGGCGCATGATGAGTCCGTATGAACAAAACCTGAGTGATACCCTTTATGAAGAAGAAAAATATGAGTTTATGAATATAGATTTGTTTGAAAAACTTTTGGCAGAAGAGATTGACAGCGATACGCTGCTTATGAGTCTCAAACTCTCCAATGACAAAAAAAGATTAAAAAGTTTTTTGCAAAACAGCTGTATAGAAGATGCGCTTTTTTTTAAACTCTTAAAAATGTACTCTTTTGGCGGTGAAGATTTTTTCGAAAATGATGACAATCGTGATGTCTCTGCTGCTTTAATAGCAAGGTTTTATGAAAATATAGAGAGAAACCATAATGTACAGTATGCGACAACGGGAATTTATCATCTGATAGTACAAACAAAAAACGAACAGCTTTTAGAAGCCATTGCTTTTTTTGAGCCGAGCAAAAAACATCCCAAAATTATAAAAGCACTTGCCCTGCATCCAAAGCTTCCAAAAAGTGTGCAGAAAATGTTTTTAAAAAAAGGGGATGAAGCAACAAAAGAAGCGATGGCGTACAATGTCAATCTGGATAAAAATATAGCCCGTGAGTTGATAAAAAATAAAAAACTTGCCGAGATTGCAGCACAGAATATCAGGCTCGATGAGGAGATGTTCTCACTTTTGTCTGAGTGCAAAAATGCTTTGGCGGCAAATGAGACCTTAAATGAAGCTATGCAGCAGGAGCTTGTTACATGTAACGATGAGACAATTCATTTTGCTTTGGCTGCAAACAAGTGCTTACATGTAATTACATGTAAACAGCTGCTTTGTCTAAATAATGAGAGAATCAGACAAGTAATTTATGCCAACAGTGCAACGCCGAGAGATATTCTGAAGTCTGCCTATAAAGAGGGAAACTACAGTGAATCGCTGAGTCGCAACAATGCGACACCGCAAAATATTTTGGAAGAACTTTTTAAATGCGGGGATGCACAGATACTTCTGAATTTGGCAAAAAATGAAAATACTCCGGTAGATATTTTATATCAACTGCAACTTGAGAGCCGTTTTGAGCGGGCAGTCAAAACAAACAAAACCTTTTCAAAACATATACAAAGTGAAAATATAGGATGGTTAGTATGAGAGCAGGAGAATTGACACAGGCTCTGCAGGCACTGGTCTTGCAAAAAGTGCCCACATTTCTGTGGGGAGCACCTGGAATTGGAAAGTCTTCGATTGTCAAACAGATTGCAGAGAAAAACAAGCTTGGTTTTATTGATTTGCGTTTGGCTTTGATGGACCCGACAGATTTAAAAGGCATCCCTTTTTATGACAAAGAGTCACACACCGCACTTTGGGCTCCGCCTGCTTTTTTACCGAGTGAAGGCCAGGGGATTTTGTTTTTGGATGAGCTTAACTCTGCAGCGCCTGCCGTGCAGTCTTCGGCGTATCAGTTGATACTTGACAGACGTGTCGGTGAATATGAGTTGCCTGAGGGATGGGCTATAGTTGCTGCGGGAAACCGTGAGGGTGACAGAGGCGTGACCTACAGGATGCCGGCTCCTCTGGCAAACCGTTTTGTGCATTTTGAATTGGAAGTGAGTGTGGATGACTGGCGTGAGTGGGCATACAAATCCGGACTTGACAGTCGCATAATTGCCTACATAAGTTATAAAAATGAGCATCTCTTTACCTTTGATGCAAAAAAAGAGCATAAAAGTTTTGCAACACCCAGAAGCTGGGAATATGTCGGGAGTATTTTACAAAGTGCTCTGCCTGCATCTGTGCTTTTGGAAACAGTGAGCGGTGCGGTAGGACGGGATGTTGCCGTTTCATTTTTGAGTTTTTTAAAAGTGATGGACAGGCTGCCCGATATTGGGAAGATACTCAGTGCAGATGATTTTGTTTACAGTGATGAGGTCGATGTTTTGTATGCTTTGAGCTCTGGACTGGTGAGTCACTATCTGCAAAATCCAAGCGATGAGCGATTGGAAAATTTACTCCGATATACGCTCAAGCTCAAAGGGGAATTTGCCGTGATGATAGCACAGGATTTACAACGAGCGGGCATCACTATGGAAGGCTCAACCGTCTTTAAAGAGTGGGTAAAAAAGTTTTCCTATCTGTTGCAATAGCCGACACGAACACACTGGTCTCAAAGGGTGTTTTCCCCGGAATCCGTACTTTAGTCCGGGCTGAGAATGACAAGAAAGTTCAAACAGTCGGCACTGAAGTACCGATTCCGGGAGGATATGTAGTTTTTTCGGAACGCGGACTTCAATTTGGCTACCAAAATACAGCATCTCTTCGGAACCGGTACTTCAGTGCCGGCTGTTGCAATAGTCTTGCCACTTTCGCCCGGACTGAAGTCCGCGTTCCGAAAAAATCTGCTTAACTTAATGACATTGATCGGTTTTAAAAAACAGGAGTGAAGGAAAAATATGCAAAAAACAGAAGAAAAAATCTCGCAGGCAAAAGCAAAACTTTTGCTTGAATATCCTTATTTTGGAACCCTTGCCTCCAAAATCGATGTTGTGATGAATGATGATATTGAAGCCTTTAAAAGTGACGGTAAAAAGCTTGAGATCAACAGCGATTATCTGAAAAACCTGGAACTCAGTGAAATGGAATTTGTCTTTGCCAACGGGGCGATGCATGCCAGCCTGGCTCATGAGATGCGTAAAAACAAACGCACTGGCTGGCTCTGGCAGATGGCTACGGATATGGCAGTCAATGATATGCTTGTACAAAACGGCTTGGATATGCCCTATGGTGCACAATACCGGGAACGTTTCAGCGGGATGTATGCAGAGGAGATTTATGCCGAGTTAAAAGATGATATTCTGCGTGATGATGAAGACTTGGAGTATGAAGCCGATGATGCAGGTGATGTAGAGCAAAAAGAGAACAATGAGCAGGAGCAACAGAGTTCAGAACAACAGTTGCAAGAAGAAATTTTGCAAGAACAGCTTTTTGCAGAGGAAGCCATTGCTCTTTTGGAATCCAAAATGCACAAAGGTGAAGCACCGGTGACGATTGAGCGTTTTTTCCAACTGGGTGATTTTGGAAAAATTGACTGGCGAAATGAACTGAGGATTGCACTTGACCCGTATTTTCGAGATGATTATGTCATGATGCCGCCTTCTAAAAAACTGCTCTACAGGGGTATATACCTGCCTTCGAATATTTCTCAGACTTTCCGTCTTGTGATTGCAGTGGACAGTTCCGGTTCCATTGATACAGTGCTTTTAAATGAATTTTTGAGTGAAGTAAACTTTTTAATGACATTGGTGCAAAATTATCAGATTGAACTGCTTGTATGCGATGAAAAAATCCAATCACACAGTACTTTTTATAGTGGAGAAAGATTGGAAATTGATATAAAAGGCGGCGGGGCAACTGATTTTCGTCCTGTGTTTTACTTTATAGAAGAAAACTTTGATGATGTGAAACTGCTTTTGTATTTTACAGATCTGGCAGGAGTTTTTCCGAAAAATGCACCGGATTATGAGGTGAAATGGATAAGTTCCAAGGAAAAGGAACTTCCGTTTGGAACACTGATAAAACTGGATCAGGCTTGAAAAACAACCTGATTTCTTCCGTTCTTTTTTGCATTGTATAAAAGCATATCGGCTGCATTAATATTCTCCTCAAGAGATTCCTCTTCGTTAAAGAGTGTTGCACCTATTGAGACAGTGAAATTTATATACTTGTCATCTTTTAGATGATATGAGAATTTTTCCACTTCTTCTCTGAGCCTGTTGAAAATTTCTTCTGCACTGTACTGATTGATATTTTTCAGTACAACACAAAACTCTTCTCCTCCAAACCTTGCTACAATATCATGCGGATTTGTAGAACTTCTCAGGATATCTGCGAGGGCGATGATGATTTTGTCTCCTGTATCATGACCATAAGTGTCATTAATGTTTTTAAAGTGATCTATGTCTATCATCGCGATGGCAAATTTTTCACCGCTGTTTTTAACTTCGTCGATATATTCATTTATTGTGTCAAAAAAGTATCTGCGGTTATACAGCCCTGTGAGGTAGTCACGGTTTGCGTAGTTTGTGATCATCTGTATATTTTCCAAAGCTTCTATGGAATTGTTAATGCGGCAGGAAAATTCCTCTTTGGAAAAAGGCTTTTTAACATAGTCATTTGCTCCGTGTTTTAAAAAGAGTGCCGTTATCTCTTCATCTTCATTTGAAGACAGAACAAGAATGCAGAGTTCGTTTTTGGTATATGTTTTTCTGATTTCAATAACAAGTTCCAGACCATCCATAACAGGCATATTGTAATCAGTCAGAACAAGAGAGATATCAGGTTGTGACTTTAGCATGCCGATTGCTTCTTCTCCATGAGCTACACTGATGACTTGAAAAAAAAGATTTTCCAGCATTGTTTGCATTTGTTTTCTAAAAACTCTTGAATCATCCACGACAAGCACTTTGTGCTTTGCATTGTTTTGCAGACGCTGTATAGCATGAATAATATAATTTATATCATCTACACCGCTTTTATTGACATAATCAATTATATTTTTTTTAAGAATCTTTTTTCTGAATTCCTTGTCAATATTTCCGCTTAAAATTATTGTACGAATATTCTTTTCTGTCACAAAATCAACAATCTCTCCATTTGGAGCATCGGGAAGATTTATATCTAAAAGTGCTATGAAGTATGTATATCGTGCGATGAACAGTTTTGCTTCTGCCATCGAATATGCTACATCAACTGTCAGCCCAAGTGCTGATTGTAGCTTTTTTGCAATAAGTTTTGCCAGTGTTTTATTATCTTCTACAATTAAAATTTTTTTATTCATATTTGAACGAATCCTATTATGTTATAGAGAAAGTATACAGTTATTAATCTGAGATTATACTAAGAATGGCTATTATCCGTGTATGAATTATAAAGCCTTGATACTTGATAAATTAGACAGGAAACAGAATATTTTTTTAACAGGCGGTGCCGGTGTTGGAAAAACGACTGTTACAAGAGAAATTATTGCAGCATTTGAGAGGGAGGCAAAAAAAGTTGCAAAACTGGCTTCAACCGGAATGGCTGCTACACTTATAGGTGGGCAGACACTGCACAGCTTTTTTGATTTGGGGATTGCTTCGGATGTGGATGAGTTGCAAAAAAATGCAAAATTTGAAATTAAAAAGAAGATTAAAAAACTGATATTGAGCATGGATTTAATCGTTATTGATGAGATTTCCATGGTCAGTGATACACTCTTTGCAATGATAGAACTGCGTCTTAAGCAGGCAGATTTTAATGGCTCTTTGCTGCTCGTAGGTGATTTTTTGCAACTCCCCCCGGTTGTACGCGGTTATGGCGAAGTAAAATTTGCTTTTGAATCACCCGCCTGGCAGAATTTCTCTTTTGAAACAGTGGAACTGACACATATCTACAGAACAGATGATCTTCGTTTCATAGAGCTTTTACATGCAGTGCGATTTGGCAGGATAGATGAACAGACGCATAATCATCTGAACGAATTTATAAAGCCATTGCCCGCTGATTTGAGTCAGTTTACATTTTTGTTTGGCAAAAATGCTTCGGCTGCAAAACACAATAAAGCCCAGCTTGATTTTATAGATGAGGCTTTACATGTAAAGGAAGCACAGATTGTAAAACATCTCAAATCAACGAAGGACAAAGAAGTGGAGCGTTTTATGGATGATGCCAGAATAGATAAAGAACTTGCATTGAAAGTGGGTGCTCCTGTTTTGTTTACACGAAACGCCTGGAACTACTTTAACGGAGAAAGAGGCACTGTTGTGAATGTGGATGAGTGCTATGTGTATGTGCAAAAGAGTGACGGCAAAGTGGTAAAACTTGAGCCGAGTGCACAAAGTAAGGCCGTATGGAAAGAAAAGAGTGTAGAGGGAAAAAAAGAGATGGTGGAAGAGAATGTTTTTACGGTCTATCAGTTTCCAATAAAACTTGCGTTTGCGATAACCATCCATAAGTCACAGGGGATGTCCATCGAAGATTTGATTATAGAGACCAATGAGATTTTTGCACCTTCTCAGTTTTATGTGGCACTTTCACGTTCCTGTAATCCTGCAAGACTCACACTTATTGCCCCAAAAAGACAATGGTATGAGCTTGCATATGTAAATCCAAAAGCTTTGAATTTTGTACAAAAGGAAGAGGCTTGTTGAAAAATGTAGAGAGCGGCATACTTTTTATGCTTGGTGCGGCTTTGATTTCTGCACTCAACGGAGCGTTGACTAAAATACTCTCCGAAGATATTTCTGCTTTGGAAATTGTTTTTTTTCGCAATCTCATCGGAATTTTTATCATACTGTATACGCTGCAACATACGGCGCCAAAACTTACAGGCGGAAAGATTTATATGCTTTTTACCCGCGGGCTTTTTGGATTTATGGCAATGATCCTCTTTTTTTATACCATTAGCGTTATTCCTTTGGGCGAGGCGATAACTCTGAACAAAACCTCTCCCTTTTTTGTAACACTGTTTGCCTATTTTCTTCTGCATGAACGTTTAAACAAATCGACACTGCTGGCACTGTTTATAGGCTTTTTCGGCGTTGTTCTCATAACCAAACCTTTTGGAATGAGCTTTTCATATACCCATTTCCTGGGTATTTTGGGCGGTTTTTTTGCAGCAGCAGCATATACAACGATAAAAAAAATAAAAGATATATATGACTCACGTGTGATTGTCCTCTCCTTTGTGGGTGTAGGAACATTTTTGCCGGCATTGTTGTTCCTGACTGCACCCTTTGTCAATGCTCCTGCTTCGTTAAGCTTTTTGTTCCCTGAGTTTATTTTGCCGACTACATTGCATGTATGGCTTTTGGTGGTTTTTATGGCATTTATATCGACACTCTCCCAGTGGCTCCTGACAAAAGCATACAGTGCGCAAAACTTAAGTATTATAGGTGTTGTCAGTTATACAAATATTCCCTTTGCCATAGGTTTTGGGTATCTGCTTGGTGACAGTTTTCCGGATATATTGACATTTACAGGCATAATTTTTATCATATCTGGTGGTATTTTGGTAAGCAGGCGTTAAAGAATGAAATTATTTCATTCCACTTGCTGCAAGGGTTTAAGAGTATACAAACCACCATATATATTTATTAAAATTCCATCAGGGAGTTTTTTTCGAAGCTTCTTTATAAGTGTTCTTATAGAAGCAGCACTGTATTCTTTATCATTGTCCTCCCAAATGTTAACAAAAATATCAAATGAATTGAGCGATTTGTTTACATTGAGACATAATAGATGCAAAAGTTTCGTTTCATAATTACTTAACAAAATCAATGTATTATTGACAAAATATTCTTTTGTATCCAAATTATATGTTGAGATTGTATTCAAGTGTATAATATTCTTGGTAAAAGATTCAGTTTTTAATAATTCCAATGCTATATCTATACTCTGTGTTAATTCTTTTCTTTTGATAGGTTTTACTAAATAGTTAAGCATTTGCATACTTAAAGCCTCAAGCAGTTTTTCTTTTTCAGAGTGTGCAGTAAGTATAATGATTTGTGTATGTTTGGAGATTTTTCTTATCTCTTTTGAAAGTTCCAAGCCTGATAAAAAGGGCATTGTAATATCTGTAAGAACAATGTGAGGGGAATGTGTCTTGTATAAACTAAGCGCTTCTTCTCCGTTGTCAGCCTCATAAACAGTACAATTGTATCGACTTTTTATATAGGCAATATGATTTTTCCTTGTGGTGTACTCATCTTCTGCATACAGTAGTGTAAAATTTTTCATAATATTATGCTAAACAGCGCTCCTTTTTGAGTGTTTTTGACATACAATTCTCCTTTTAGACTATTTTCTACCAGCATCTTTGCCATATATAGACCAATACCGATTCCGTTTGATTTAAATTTGGTTGTGAAGTAGGGTTCAAAAATTTTCTCTAAAATTGTTGTATCTATACCGCCTGCATTGTCTTCAACTTCAATAATGGCTTTTCCATCTGCATTCTTTAATGTAATATGAATTTTCCTATATTCCATATTTTTATTTTTAAATGCATCGACAGCATTAATTAAAAGTACATGAAGGACTTGAATGAAATCATTGCTGTTTATCTTTGCCGAAATGCTTTGGGAAATATCTACTTTTACTGTTATTGTTTGTAGTTTTGTATCGATTAATCGTAGTGCCTGAGAGATAAGGTCTTCTAATTTTGCTACGGTTATATTTTTAGAGCTCTCTTTAAAATAGTTGCTGAAATTTTCAATAGTCTGGGACATGTGTTGTGTAATTGTTTCTATTCGTTCTATATCTGTATCTAGTGTTTTTGGTGTAATTTTTTTTGTATAAAAATCAGCATCAATTTTCATTGCTACTGCATTAAGTTCAGATAATGGCTGTCGCCATTGATGCGCAATATTTTGTAACATTTCTCCCATTGCAGCTAATTTGTTTTGGCGCTGGAGATGATTATTTTTATGTTGATTTTCTCTTTGCAGCGTGTGTATTTGTCTTGATAATATTATGGAAAAGGAGAAAATTTCAAAAATGACAGTTATCTCAAAGAGGTATGCAATAGGTTTGCTTAAAAACCCTACATAATAAAGCATGGTAAAAATCATTCCACCTAGAGAAACTCCCCAAATAAAAGCAAAATATTTTGCATATTTTTCTTTTTTTGTTACTGCAAGATAGATACTGACAGCCTCTAAATATAAAGCAAAAACAATGGCCAAAGGTGTCATATATTTTAGAAGATAATTCTGGTGTGAATTAAACAGAACAATCAAGACAATTAAAAACATAATTAACACAAAGGAATAATAAATTTTTTTATAATTATGTAAATTTAAAAATTTATTGGTAAAAAGAAAAATGGAAAAGACTACTGTAGCCAAATAATAAACAGGCATATATGCCTGTTGGTAAATCAGTGTTTGGTTGTTTTGCAGAAAATATGCGATCATACCGCTTAAAGAAAGGTGATGTATAAAAATCATTGCTATAAAAAGAGCATAATAAAAATAGCTTGAATTGTCACTGTGAATACTTATACTTATTGCATAGATAAATGCAACAAGCAAAATACTGAAAAAAACAGTTAAGAGAAGCTGATGGCGAAGTTCTTCATTTTTATACATTTTGTAATCTTGTAGTTTTAGATGAAAATGGAGCGAGTGGGTCATAGGACGAAGTGCAAAAAGAAAAGTTTTTTCTTCATGGGGACGAAGTGAAACTTCAAATGTGAAAAAAAGTTCATTTTTGAATTTTTTTCTTTGCAGAACTCCGTTTTTCTCTTTTCTTTTGAGTGTATTATTCGCATCGATTTCATAAAGATCGCAAACAGCAAGGTTTGGTGCATCAAGGGTAAAATAGCGTATTATTTGTTTGTTTGAAGTGTTTTTAAGAATAGATTTTATCCAAAGTGTGTCTTTGAAAATATATCCAAAATTAAAAAAATCTTTTGTACTTTTTTGAAATAATATTGATTTTTGCAGTATGTCACTCACTGATTTTTGACTGTTTTTATCTAAAAACCAGGAGCTTTCTTTCAAGAGATTAAGATTACTTGTATTTTCATTTATGGACGTAATGCTTTGTGCATTAACAGACAATTGCATCAGCAAAAGAAGAGAAAAAAAATACTTACATGTTGAAAATTTCAATAATGGGCCTTATGCAGTTGCAATATTATTTCGAAAGTGTATCATTTTTACATAAAGAGAATCTTTTTATCTGTTTTTTTATAACAATTAATATTTTTCACATTTGGCACACACTTTTTTTATAGAATTTCGTGAAATTAAAACACAAAGGAAATAAATGAAGAAAGTAATACTTGCAGGAATACTAACAATGAGTGCCAGCCTTTTTGCAGAGGTCGATTTAAATGAACATAAAACTATTGACAAGATAGCATTAGCAGGATTAAATGCAAACATAGCAAAAGTTGATAAAGCTGCAGCCGGTCGTTGGTATTTATATCAGGGAGAAACAGCTGTTTGGAGAAAAGTAAGAAATGATGAATTTGAACTTGACGGTGCAATTGAAGAGGCATATACGCATTTTCTAAATAAAATAAAAGAAAATAAAGACATAATTGGACAAACAAGTGTATTAAGACTGGGGGCACAGTTTGGAAAATATAACTTTAAAAAACAAGAATTTCCTCTGTCACTTATGAGTAAAAATTCGTATATATCATATTATGGATCCGTTTTGGCATATAACGGGAAGACTAAATTGTCATTTGATAATATTAATCCTAATAATACAATACTTCCAATGATAAAAGCAGATGCTAAGCAATTTATGAAAGCAAGAAAGAACAGCAGAGGCAGTGTAGATAGAGATTTGACTGCAAAATATTCTTATGTAATTAAAAAAATAATCTCTTCATCTGAAAATATTGAACAATGTCAGGAAAATTTTCGCGGATGTAGTGATGATATTAATGTGAAAGTGATCGGACATATAACGAAGCTGGAAATTTTAGGCAAAGATGGCAAAGTTTTAAAAACATATGACAACTATAAGTAAAAGTACAGATAACTGAAAAACGGAGGAATTAAAATGAGTGAAAAAAAACAAAGAGTAGAGGTCAATAGATAATGAAAAAAGTTTTATTAACAGTAAGTATTTTAGGTATAGTTATGTTTTCTGGATGCAGTTCTGATTCAAAAGAGTCTTTAAGACAAGAAATGAAAACACTTTTTCAAGATTGTTATAATTTGAAATATTCAAAAGAGGAATGCAGAGAAAAAGGTGTAGAACTTGGAGAAAGAATCAAAGACTTCAACAGAGGAGCCTCTTCAGAAGATAAAATCCGATTATAGTCTATAAAATTCTATCAAGAATGCAAGGTAGTGCAATGAATAAAATGATAATTACTATGATAATCTTACTGTACGGATTAGTCTATGCTGATTCTTATAGCAAAAAAAATATTTTAGGAGTATGGGAGGTTTCGTCAGTAAAACCAAATGGTTTTGCCTCCTTTGGAAAAGAATTTTCAAAAACCAGAGGTGAAATTTATACTCTTTCCTTTAACAAAAGGGGAGAAGTGAAAAATAAAACTACAAATACTGTGTATAACTATGAAGTTGTCAATGGAAATTTGAAAATCTATCCAACGAAAACATATAAAAAAAACTATAAAATCAAAGATAAAAGACATTATGACCTGTGGAAAATCTCAAAGAACTACGAGAATTGTTACCAAGCTAATATAGTGCAGAAAAAAATTCCGGGTTATTATCGTAAAAACGGGTATAAATGGTGTAAAGTACAAGAGTATCCGAAAATTATATTTAGTGTGTTTCCGTCTTCTTCTCTGCCACAACAAACAATGAAAAATCCCAATTAAGCTTTTTGGCAGAAAACAAAGGTTATCATTTAAATATATTAAAAAAGGCAAGATTAGATGCAAGGTGCGGACAGAAGTGTTACTATTGCAATAGATGAACTTCCTGATAATGTTGTTATTTATAAATTTGAAAAGAATGATTTTATTTTTGTGGATTTAAATAAAAATGTTGAGAAAACTGAAAATATTTCTAAAAAGCAACTGATAGGCAAAAAATTGACAGAAGTTTTTCCCGGAGTAAAAGAGTTCGGGCTTTTTGATGTTTTGTTGCAGGTCCATGAAGACGGCAAAGCAAGAGATCTTGACACAAGGCTTTACAAAGATGAGAAGCTCAGCGGCTGGCGATATAACAGTGTAAGAAAACTGCCAAACGGTGAACTGATAGTCTTTTACAAAGATATGACGAGGTGTAAGCAGATGGAAGAAGAGTTGTATTATCTGGATAAAGAAACAGTGCTTGAGAGAAAAAAAGTGCAACTTCTTGCACAGGCTTTGGAACAGACTGATGACATGGTGTTGATTACCGATGCAAACGGTATCATAGAGTATGTCAATGATTCTGTGATTGAAAAAACAAAATATGAGAGAGAAGAACTGATAGGCAACAAAACAAATATTTTTAAATCAGGAAAACATACACAGGAGTTTTATAAGAATCTTTGGGAGACAATACTCGCTGGAAAGAATTATCATAATATTCTGATTGATAAGACAAAAGATGACAGGCTCTATTATGCAGACTTGAAAATAACACCGCTCTTTGATGAAAACAGAAATATTCAAAACTTTGTTTCCACAAGTACAGATATAACAAGCCGCATTGAGATGGAAAAAGAGCTGAAGAAACTGGCAACCATAGACAGCTTGACGGAAATATACAACCGTTACAAAATAGATGATGCGATAAATATAGAAATACAAAGATATAAACGCTATAAAGAACCGTTTTGCATACTAATGTTTGACATAGATCATTTTAAAGTTGTCAATGATACATACGGCCATGATATAGGAGACAGAGTGTTAAAAGCTTTGAGTCGTCTGGTTTTGAAGCATATTCGCAAAACTGATATATTTGGTCGCTGGGGAGGTGAAGAGTTTGTTGTCATACTGGAAAATACAACAAAAGAGAAGGCTGTTGTCATTGCCGAAAAAATAAGAAAGAGAGTTGAGGCATATACTATAGATAAAAAATATAAAATCACGATCAGTATAGGCGTTGCCGAGTATCAGGAGCCGCAGACGAGAGAAGAACTGGTGAAAAAAGCAGATGACGCTTTGTACAGAGCGAAACAAAACGGGAGGAATCAGGTTGTTGCTGCATAAAAATTTATTGTTGGTTTTATTGTTGGCGGTTGTCAGTTTCAGCGGATGTGTATCGCATCAGGATAAAGGGTATTATGAAAGAGCAAACAAGGCAAGCGAGAAAGCACTGCAGAAGCTAGACAGAGAGTAAAAACTCTCTTATCTAAAGATTTTTATAACTCTTTTTCGTGTTTTGCCAAGTACTCGGCAACACCTTCGGCGTCAGGTTTCATACCCTCGTCACCTTTTTCCCAGCCGGCAGGACAAACTTCACCGTACTCATCAGTAAACTGCTGTGCATCGATCATTCTGAGCATTTCATCAACATTACGTCCAAGTGGAAGGTCGTTGATAACCGCATGACGAACAATGCCTTTGTCATCTATTAAAAATGAACCGCGAAGTGCTACTGCATTGTTTAAAAGTACATCATAAGCACGGGAAATATCTTTTGTCAAGTCTGCAACAAGAGGGAAATTGATACGGCCGATTCCGCCTTTTTCAACCGGAGTTTCTCTCCATGCAAAGTGAGAAAACTGTGAATCAACTGAAACACCTACAACGTTCACACCTCGTTTTTGAAATTCATCGTATCTGTGAGAAAATGCAATGATTTCAGATGGGCAGACAAAAGTAAAGTCTAACGGGTAAAAGAATACTACAGTACCTTTTTCACCGAAATTTTCGCTTAATTTGAAGTCTTCTACGATTGAGCCATCAGCTAAAACTGCTGTAGCTGTAAAATCTGGAGCTGGATTTGTTACTAACATATATATGTCCTTGTGTTTAATTTTATAAACCGATTCTATCTAATTTTTACTAATAAAAATCTATATTTTTTGAGTTAATTTATAACTTTTGATTTTGCCAGTGCGGCTTCTATCTCTTGGGTGCTTACATCACCGTCAAGCTTTAACGAAACATCGCCGTCTTTTCCGCTGACAGACATATTTTTGATTTTGCTTTTTGTGGCATCACTCATACATTCGCATTTTCCTGTGGCACAGTTTTCTACCATGGAAACGATATTTTGCTTTTTGACTGCACCACTGAAGGAAATTTTTACACCGCTGTCTGTTTTATTTACTTTTCTGTTCATCGCATAACTCCTCTTTTATGATTGGCAATAACTTTTTTTCTATTAAATTGAGAGTTTTTTCATACTCCGCTTCTGCTTTGCCGCTTGGATCTTCAAAGCTTACATGTAAGGTCTTTACCGCTTTGGCAAAGACGGGACAGCTCTCTTTTGCAGCGTCACAGACCGTAATGACCAGATCAAAAGGAGTATCCAGCACCGTTTCAATCACCTTTGAATGATACTCATCTTTCCAATACCCTTTTTGTTTGAGCAGTGCCTGTGCGTGAGGGTTTACCTTGCCGCTTGCTTTGACACCCGAACTTTGGGCATGCACACACTCACCAAGTTTCGCATTGACAAGGGCTTCGGCCATGATGGAGCGGCAGCTGTTGCCGGTGCAGAGAATTAAAACTTCTTTTTTTTGACTCATATTTTACATGCTCCGTTTTGGGATGATTTTTTCAAAGGCGGCAAGGCTATTTCCAAATGCCGAATTTCTCTTAAAGCCTCTGTGCGAAATCTGTCAAGCGGTGAGCGAATAGCATAAAAGCCCCAGGTGCCTTTTCTCTCAACTCTTAAAAATCCGGCTTCTTTGAGTATTTTCAGGTGCCGTGAGAGGCGTGACTGAATCATATCAAGCGATTCCTGCAAATCACAGACACAACACTCCCCGTGTTCATCCAAAAATCGCAGTAAAAGGACTCTTGTTTCATCATTTAATGCCGAAACAGTTTTTAAAAATATTTCCATTGCATCCTCCGTTTGCAAAATTATAGCAGATTAAAACACAAATATCAAGATATATTGATTTATAGATTTTATTTCGTTATACTTTCACCAAAGCGTACAAATTATGCAGGACAATTACAACAGTCACGAAAGTTGTAACAGCCGGCACTGAAGTACCGGTTCCGAGGTGTTTTTGGAATAGAGACTGCGTCATGAAGTGAAGTAACTTTTTGGGAACCCGTACTTCAGTGCGGGCTTTGTGTCTTTTAAGCCTGATGCCATTAAGTTAAACAGCTTTTTCGGAACCGGTACTTCAGTGCCGGCTGGGAGCAGTAGGGCTGCAACAACAGTATTGATTTTAAAAATAGTATAAAAGGTGAAGTATGGTACTTGCATTTGGTTTGTTTTTAGTGACATTGGTTTTTATCATCTGGCAGCCCAGAGGTTTGCAGATTGGGACAACGGCGGTTATTGGCGCTGTCGTCGCTCTAGTGCTGGGTATAGTGAGTTTTGATGATGTGCTCACAGTGATAGATATAGTCTGGGATGCGACACTCTCTTTTATAGGCATTATCATCCTTTCCATGGTACTGGATGAAATAGGCTTTTTTGAGTGGGCAGCCATTAAAATGGCGCGTCTCAGCGGTGGAAACGGAAACAAAATGTTTGTCTATATTTTACTCTTAGGGGCAGTTGTGGCAGCCTTCTTTGCCAATGACGGGGCAGCTTTGATTTTGACACCGATTTTACTGGCAAAGATGAAATACCTGAAAATGAAACCCTTGCCTATTTTTGCTTTTTTAATGGCAGGCGGTTTCATAGGCGATGCCGCATCAAACCCGCTCGTGATTTCAAACCTGACAAATATCGTAACGGTGGGCTACTTTGACATAGGTTTTGTGGAGTATGCCAAAAATATGTTCCTGCCAAATCTTTTGAGTATTTTTGCTTCCATTGCCGTTTTATGGATTTACTTTCGAAAGGATATTCCTTTACATGTAAACGTAGAAGCCTTGCCTGAAGCCTCTACAGTCATAAAAAGCTCTGTAATGTTTAAAATTTCATGGGCTTTTTTGGTACTTTTGATGTTGGGCTATTTTATAGGCGATAGATTTCACCTGCCCGTGTCTCTCTTTGCACTCGGCGGGGCTTTGGTGTTTTTGGCAATTGCCAACCATTACAAGGCTGTCAAACCGATAATGACCATAAAAGCGGCACCCTGGCAGATTGTATGGTTCAGTATCGGGCTGTATGTTGTTGTGTACGGCTTGAAAAATGCAGGATTAACGGACATCATTGCTTCATGGATAGCAATGCTCAACACACAGGGCACAACGGCAGCTGTCATAGGTACGGGCTTTTTGTCGGCCGTTATCAGTTCTGTGATGAACAATATGCCGACAATTATGATTATGGACATTGCTATTGACAAAGTCGGATATATAGGCAATGAAGCTTTGGTATATGCCAATATACTCGGAGCAAACCTTGGACCGAAAATGACACCCATAGGTTCTCTCGCAACACTGCTGTGGTTACATGTACTCGCACAAAAAGGAGTAAAAATAGGCTGGGGCGAATATATGAAAGTAGGAATTGTAGTAACACCTCCTGTTTTATTTATCGCACTTTTGGGATTAATTTAAGTTTTTTAAGTTTTAAGCCGATATAATGAGTATGATATATTAATGCAAGGAAGTAATATGAAAAGAAGCGGTTTTACTCTTATAGAGTTAATTTTCGTAATTGTGATCATTGGTGTTTTGGCAGCAGTAGCTGTTCCGAAATTTAAAAACTTGAAACAGAGTGCAGAGGCGAATAATATCATTAAAGTTACGACTGATATGGCAAGTGCGGGTGCATCTACAGCAGTAAATCAAAGAGACTTAGAAGATAATGCGACATATGCACTGCAGGATTTAGTAAATCTTAATGGTAAAAACTGGGTTTGGACGGATGCAAATACATCTCAATACCAAGATCCAAACAATGCTAATGCGGTTGTTGCACAGATTCAAATGACGGATAACTCTACCATTGTTTATGGTGTTGATTGTAATCAGCTTGGTGATCCTCAAACAAAAGCAAAATGTGCCAAGTTGAATGACAATAACAGCACGACAGCACACACTATAACATTTTAATTATATTATAAAGAAGGGATAGTCTCTCTTCTTTATATAAAGGGCTTGTTTGAAAAAAGCATTTACACTCATAGAACTAATTTTTGTTATTGTAATCATCGGTGTTTTAGCCGCAGTTGCTATACCAAAATTTAGTCACCTCTCTTCAAATGCCAAAATCTCTTCTGAAATGGCAACGGCTGCGACGGTGCAGTCTGCACTCGATGATATTCATGCCGACTGGATAACCGCTGAGGGTACATTCAGCTGGGGAAACGGCAACAGTATTGACTGCAACAACGGGAGTGATGCTCTTTTTGACTGTGACAACGGTTACCCTAAAAAACTGGGTGAGTGTGCAGCAACAAATTCCCAGGCTTTTAAGTATCTGCTGAAAAATCCGGCAAGTGTGGATGCAAAATGGAGCTGCACGGCAAACAACGACTACCACGGACCGGCATCAAGCACAAGCAGCGGTATTGGCGAAAACAGCAGTGACAAACCTGACAGTACAGACCATTGGGAATACAATGATGTCAACGGAACTTTTATACTTATAGAGGGATAGAACTTTCTTATAAATTTGACATTTTGTGTATAATCCATAAAGCAAATCCCAGTATAAATGCACTTACAATTGCTATACCGATACTCCCTGTCTCTATATCCATTCTGACTCCTTTAGTTTGCCATATCGACCATATTCCACATTGGCAGGAAAATTCCAAGTGCAAGCATTAAAACAAATCCTGCAATTGCCCCAAGCAGTATAGGCTCTATCAGTGTAGCAATATTGTCGACAATATAGCTGAATCTGTCTTTGTAAATTTTGACAACTTTTTGCAGCATTTTATCCAAACCACCACCGGTTTCACCCGCTTTTATCATCTCAACAACCATATTTTCAAAAAGTTCTGTCTCTTCAAAACCCTGGTTCAGACTTTTCCCCTCTTCGATAGCACTCGCAATTCTGTCTACTTTTTGTTTGATGTAGACATTGTCTATAATTCCGGAGGCTATGCGCAGAGCTTCAAGCATGGGAATTCCTGCTTTGACAAGTACGCTGAACACATAGACAAAACGACTGATCATTGCAAAAAAAGTTGCTTTGCCGATAATGTAAATTTTAAGTATCAGTTTATCCAAAAACATATGAACTTTGTCGCTCTTTTTATACATGTAAGAAATAGTAAGCGCCAAAAATACAGCACCGGCAAGAATATAGGGACCATAGACACGTAAAGCATACTCCAGCCAGAGTAAAAACTTTGTCGGCAGAGGCAGTTCCATTTGTGAACTTTCAAAGATAGACTTAAACTGGGGAATAACAAAAATTGTCACAACACTAAATGCAATACCCATGGCTGTCACGATGACCAGCGGATAGCGTGTGGCTTTTTTGAATTTTTTTCGGTTATCCAGAATGTCTTGGAGTATATCGGTGAGATGTGTGAGTGATTCAGCTATTTGGCCTGTCTCTTCACCAAGCTGAATCATGGCAACAGTGAGACTTCCAAGCTGCTCTTGAAACGGAAGCACGGAAGCATAAAAACCTTTTCCGCTCTCTATGTCGTTTAAAACTTTTTCAAATATGGCTTTGAGCGCTTTGTCTTCCTGGTGTTTTGTTACTTCGCTGAGTGTATAGTTGAGAGGAAGCCCTGCATCAAGCATAATTGCCATTTGATCGAGCAGTGCTATGAGCCTCTCCTGATCAACTTTTCCCTTGCCTATAGGGTCGTTGTATTTTGCCAAAAGGTCTTGAAATGACTGTTCAAGCGGTTTTGAAGTCTCTTGAATTTTTACAAGAACGCCAAGTTCCATTTCAAAAAACTTCTCCATGGCTTCTATCTTGTTTTGTGCTTCGAGAACAACGGAGGAACGTTTTTTCCCAAATTTGTAATCAATTTTAAAATACTTCACCCTAATGTTCCTTGGTTACACGCAGTACTTCCGCAACAGTTGTTATTCCTTTGAGTACCTTGTTCATTCCGTCGTAAATCATCGGCTTGTATTTTCCCGCTTTTTCTGCATACTCTGCCAAAACTATTTTATTTGCATTTTCAGAGATAAGCTTTGCGGTATCTTCATCAAGAACAAAAACTTCTGAAATCATTGTTCTGTTGAAATACCCTGTAAAATCACATTTTGAGCACCCTTTCCCTTCATAAACAACAGCGTCAGGCTTGATATATTTTTCTACTTTTGGCAGTTGGGATTTTTGTATTTTTACCTCATGCTTGCAGTAGGGACAAATCTTTCTTACAAGACGCTGTCCTACAACACCGATAAGAGAATCTGAAATCAAGTAGGGTTTTAGCCCCATCTGTACCATTCTCGGGATTGCTCCCGGGGCATCGTTTGTGTGGAGTGTTGAGAGTACGAGATGTCCGGTAAGGGCAGCCTGGGATGCGGCATCAAGGGTTTCGCTGTCACGAATTTCACCGATGAGGATAATATCAGGATCCTGGCGTAAAAAAGATTTTATTGCTCTTGCAAAAGTGAGTCCTGTTTTTTCGTTCACCTGGATTTGCTGTACAAGAGGCAGTCTGTACTCAACAGGATCTTCTGCCGTCATAACCTTGTTGGAGATGCTTTTTATCTCATTGAGTGCCGCATACAGAGTGGTTGTTTTACCAGAACCCGTAGGTCCGGTAATAAGCAAAATACCGTGAGGCGAGGTAATCAGGTCATTAAACGCTTCCAGGTTTTCATCTGCAAAGCCCAAATCCTCGAGTTTTAAAAGAACTTTTTCTCTGTCGAGGATTCTCATAACGATAGATTCGCCAAAGATAGTCGGCGTGGTAGAGAGTCTGAAGTCATAGGCTTTGTCAAAAAGGTTCAAAGAGAATCTTCCGTCCTGGGGAACCCGCTTTTCGGATATGTCTATATTGCCTAAAAGTTTGATGCGTGAAGAGATGGCATGGTAAATCTCCATATCAAAAATGAAGTTTTCAAACAAAACGCCGTCTATACGGGAGCGTACAATCATTCTGTCATTGTCTTCGGGTTCTATATGGATATCACTGGCTCTTTTTGCAATAGCATCGCTGATGAGCAGTCGAATAAGCCGCATAACAGCGCTGTCTTCTCCCTCTTTTTTTAATCCCTCTGTCTGTAACTCTTTTTTTACTTCATCTATAAGGACTTTGGTTTTTTTAAGCGTCTCTATTCTTTTGAAAATAACATTAATGTCATCTTCATAGGCCAAAGAAATTTTCATCGGTTTGATGGATATGCTTCTTTCCAAATTCTCCAAAGCATCATAATTAAGAGGATCGCTGGTTGCCATATAGATGAAGTCCTCATCCTCTTTAAAAGGAATGGCATGGGCGACTTTTAGTAAATTTATCGGGTACCTTGCAACAATTTTTTCAAAATCAATTTTTTCACCAAAAAGGTAGACAAAAGGAATTTTGAGTTGAGTTGCAAGCATTTTAAGCAGTTCTTTTTGTGAAATATACCCCTCGTCAATAAAAATTTCACCGAGTTTTTTTGTAAAGTTAAGCTTTTTTTGTTTGGCCAGAGCAGATTCAAGCTGCTCTTGTGTGATATATCCTTTTTCAATCAGCAGATCACCGAGTCTTATCTTTTTGTTTATCATTGAGTATGCTCCCATTGTTTTAACAAGCTTTGCGCTGCATCCGAATTTTCATACTGCAAATATATATGCAACAATTGCCTGGCTTTGGCATCCTGATGCAGTGCATAAAGAGATTTTGCATAAATTATCCAGGATTGTGCATCACTTTTATTAAGCTGATTTGCTTTTTTTGCCCAAACTATCGCTTTTTTGTAGTTGCCTTCTTTGTAATAGTTGCGTGCTATGACAAGTGCTACGGCATAATTTGGAGTCTGTGCAAACCTTTTTTGAAGCTCCTGTGTATCAGCACTTTGCACTTTGATCATAGGGGGCACTGTCTTTTGTGCATTTTTTTGTATTTGCAACGGCGGAACTGCTTTTTTAACTTTCTCTTTTTTTTCTGGCACTGTTTCTTGCTGCAGGGCATCATTGTTTTGTGTCCGGATAACATAGTCCAGTTTTTTTCTTTGTGCCAGTTTTATATAGGGATCAAGGTCTTGCAAAGTGTCTGATTCATTACATACAAGGTGGATGTAAACAGAAGATTGCTGCAGTTTGCAATTGACAAAACCAAGAGTCTCGAGATGCTTTTTTTCTTTTTTGATTCTGTTTGTATAGCGTGGAGATGCTACCAAAAACTGCAAAGAGTATTTTTTTGCATCTGTTTGCACTTTTTTTGATACTTTTTTGACTTTTTCTCTTTGCACTTCTTTTTTGGGTGCTGTTTTTTTTACAGGATGCGCACTTGTAACAGCTTTGGGTTTTGCAGAAGTTTTTTTCTCAGGAAGAGTCGATACCTGCTCAAGCGCATAAAGATAAAGAAGCACAGCAGCGATAATTACAGAAACAGCGACCAGGGCATATTTCAGTTTTTTTTTCATTGCATATTTTTTACAGCGTTTTTGCAAGTCGTCAAAATTATGCATTGATCAGTCCTCCGTCTATGGCAGCCATAGTCAGAATACATTTGTTAAATGCTTTGTAATGCTCTTTATCATTTTTTTGTGCATAGTCAATGAGTAAAAAGGAGGTATAGAGAAGTTTTTTGAGTACGCGCATATTGCCGTTACTGAGTCTGTATATATCTTTTATATGTTTTTTTGTGATTTCATCGGCAAGCATAGAGGCGTTTTTATTTTGCAGTTCTGTGTAAATATACTCTCTGCACTCCTGCATTGAAATATTTTGCAACTTGAGAACCTTGTGTGGTCTTGATGCAAACTGTGGCTCTTTGAGTATCTTTTGTGACTCATGCTCATGCATAGCGAGGATAAACCAGAATGCCTTGGAATCTGCCAGAATCCGAATGATTTCAATCATATCTTTAGAGAGCAGCTGTGCTTCATCGAGCACTACTATATAGTTTGAATTCTGGTATAAAGAGATGACCTGCTTGATGAGTTCTTCTAAGGAGTAGTTGGCAACTTCTGTCTGCGTTTTTTGAATTAGAATTTTTACGAAGTCTATAGGTTCCAAAAAAGGAATGTCAAATTTGATAATGTCATAAGTAAACTGCTCTTCGATGTAATTTAAAAAAGCACTTTTTCCTACGCCTGGTTCGCCCGTTAAAAAGAGGAGTTGTTTTGTATTGTTGTTTAAGATGCTCTCTATTGTATTTTTTATGTGAAGCACTTCACTGTTTTGATGATAATGTTCAGAACTGTTTTGTTCTTCAAAACACTGGGCAAGTTCTAAATAGTTCATTTGGCAAACCTACCCATTGGTTGTATTCTCAATGGTACTGTTTTTGTCAAAAGTTGATTGAAAAAACGGATCTTTTAAATCAATGTCTCTGAGTGTCGGCATAGCTTTTGTCGTTACAACATGGGGCTGTATGATAATAAACATCTCCGTTTTTTGTTTTATCTTCTCTTTATAGTTAAAGAGAGATCCAAAAAACGGGATATCTCCCAAAAGAGGTACTTTTACAGAAGAACCGCCTTTAGTGATGCTGACAAGCCCGCCAATGACTATTTTTTCATTGTTTTTTATACGTACAATAGAGGTCATTTGCTTTATTTTTGTATCAGGCGGAATCTCCCGTGTAGCACTTGAAGCGGTATTTGTTGTGGAGGTGTTGTCAGCGAGTTTGGAAACCACAGGATTTATTTTCATAATGATTTCATTGTTTTCGCTGACTTCGGGAATAACATAAAGAGTAACACCTATAAAGGTCGAACCGACAGAAAAAGTGTTGGTTCCGGCCGCTGTGCCGCCTGTCGTTGTCACGGAACCTGTCTGGAATTTATAGGAGAGTTGCTCTCCTACATTGATAACAGCAGGCTGGTTGTTCATTGTGACAACTTTTGGGTTGGAGAGGACTTTGATGTCCCCGTATGTTTTTAAATATTTTAAAAACTTTGCTGTTGAAAAACTGTATGCCAGATTATAGGAAGGTTTGTTTAAAAGTGTGGCATCAACAGCTCCGGGGTCATTGCTTATACTCCCGCTTAAAGAGATGTCAAGTTTGCTCCAGTCGATGCCTGTTGAGGAGCTGTCATCATAGGTGAGTTCTATTATTTTTGCTTCTATAGCCACCTGTTTGTGCATTTTTTTCAGTAAAACATTAAGGTATCTGTCTACCTTTTCCAGGTTCTTTTTTGTTGTGGTGATGGTTAAAAGAGAAGCATCTTTGTTAATGAAAATTCGTACATTTTCTTTTGTATGAAACAGTTTTGAAATATTACTGTACAGATTGTCCCAATAAGTAAATTTTGATTTTGAGCTAATAGTGGTAAAATCATTGGAAGATGAAGTTCCTCTGTTTTGGCGTCCGTTGTTGCCTCCGGCACCGCCGCCACCGCCAAATCCGCCGCCACCGCCAGAAAGGCCACCTGCGCCTCCTCCTGTATTACCTGCCGCAATACCTGCTGCTCCTGTTGTAATGGACTTACTGCTTTCACTGCTTAACTCACTTAGATATATATAATCAACACTGAAGGTTTTTGTTCGCAAATACTGTACTTCCAGGGTATTTTTTGTAGGCTCATAGGTATAAAAAAGATTTGCCTCGTTAAACAGAAAGTCTAAAAACTGCTCAAAAGTATAGTTGTTAATATTGACATAATCCAGTTTTTTATGAAGCATTTTTTTGGATACGTCATCATTGAATACAATAGAAAGCTTACAGGTAGCACTTAATTCTTTTAAAATCGAAGCGACTTCTATAGCACTTTTTTGTTTTTGTTTGTAGGCACTGAGTGAGAAGAGCTGGTTTTCACAAACAGTGGATCCAAACAGGGTATGTGCGAGGAACAGTAAAAGTAGTATTTTCATTTTTCTTCTCTTTTTGCTTGTTTGATTTGGATAAGGTGGTTTTTTTGCAAATGCAGTATTTTTAGACGGCTACGGTTTTGCAAAACAACGGATTGTTTATATATTTTCTTTATTTTATAGCCCTGGATTTTTTCACCGACAGTATAAAATCTGTTGTTGACAAAGGCACGGTTGTTGTAAATTGCACTGAGTACAAAAGAGTTGCTCTGCCTTTTGCTGGCATGGCGTGTATGCAGTATTTTCTGACTTTTGTAAAAAGGGTCATAGTTGACAATGGGCAGAGAGTTTGCATATAAAAAAGGAAAATACAGAGAGGCTAAAATCACTTTTTTCATTTCTCAACTCCATAAAATTTTACTTCAAAAGAGAAAAGCGGTTGATTCGTTTCTTGCAAAAAAATGTGCAGGTTCTCAACTTTTATCAGCATGGTACTTTTTTCTACGCTGCGCAAAAAAGAGAGTTCATTTAAAAATCGTCCGCTGGCATTGACATCGATGACCTTTTTCAGTTTTAAATTCCCTATGTAGGGTTTGTTCTCATTGTGCAGAGTGATGGCTTGAATCAAGACACCTTTGTGCAAAGAATTATCTAAAAGTTTGTCCAAAAAGAGACTGATTGACTTTTTGGAAATAAACAGAAAACTTTTTGAATCCAGTTTATGCTGAAAATAATTCAACTGCTCTCTGTCTTGCTCAATTGCTGTTTTGTTTTTTACAATCTCTTTTTTTAAACGAACTGTTTTTGCCAAAAGCAGCCTAAGAGTCGGTTTGCTTAACTCTTTTTGCAGTGCCTCTGTCTTTTTTTGGTTGGCATCAAACTCATCCAGGGCAGAGGAAAGAAACAGAAAGTAAAAAAGAGCAAACAGTATAAAAGGAATAGCAATATATATGCCAGTTTTTTTTCTGGAATCTAAATTCTCTATCTCTTCAAATTTATCTCTTAGCATGCTACTCAACTTCTTTTACACTGATATAGATTTTACTTTTATAGACACCGTCTTCATAAGTAATATCTTTCGTCATAACATTTTTATATCCCAGTTCTATAAGATCATGCATAAACTTGGAAATGTTACCTCTTTTAGCGGATTGCGAGATGAGTTGAATCTCAAATCTTTTTTCATCTTTTTGAAATATAGAGGAGGCGCTCAAACGGTACTTCTTCAGTACTTTCAGAATGTCATTCATCATTTTTTGCCGTTTTATCCCAATTTGTCCTATCATAGGAATAACCCTGAAAGTCGTTTCGTATACAAATATTTTGTCTTCAAGCCCTTCTTTTTCTTTGAGCAGCCGATCATTTTTCTTTTTGATCTTTTTGAAACGAAGAGAGAGGTCTTCTATCTTCTTTTTTCGCTCTTTTGCTTTGACTTCAAGGAGGGTAATTTTTTCCTGCTGTTGGTTGAGATAGTAGCTGACAAAGATGCCGATACCTAAAAGAACAACAATTGTAATAAGTGTTTCTATAAGATAGCGAAAGCCCGTATACTGCGATAGCGGTTTTTTTCTTTCAAGGTGTGTTAAATTAACCTGATGAAAATCTGCTCCCTGATGCAGCCCAAAGAGATACTCAAGCAAGACAGAAAGAGAAGGTGTTGCCTGCTGTATATGGTATGTCAAAGGTTTTATAACAGGTTCAAAGCCATATTGAGAGAAAAAATCTCCTATGCCTTCGAGGGTGTGTCCTTCAAAATCTATGACAACTGTATCTATGCCGGTCAATCCGAAAAGACCGCGTTTATGGTTGATAGAATAAACAATTTTTTCTATATCTTTTGAAAAGACTTCAATGACGGTATCTAAAATCAAGGTCTCTTCAAGCCCGTAGTTGTCACGGTTAAAGCCTTTTTCCTGCAAATACTCTTTGAGTTTTACAAGTTCCAGGCCTGTCCGTTTCGAGATAGCATTGAGTGAATTGATAACCCTGTGACCGATATACCTACCGTTTTGGTATATCGCTCCGAAAGCTTCGTCGTCGCTGATGTAGATATACAAATCATTTGATTTTTTCTCTTCTTCTGTTTTATAAAGTGCTTCATATATCAAAAAACGGGGCAGGGCAAGGTCGACTACATCTATTTTATATGAAAAATTCGCAATATAGTGATTGAAATCATCAAGAGAAAGGGCAAAAGCTTCGATGAGATACTCATGGTCAAGCTCATACTTGATAAAATCAACAGCATACTCTTTTTGTACATCAAGTCCGCCCTCTTTGTACATTTTGAGTTCTGTTTTCATTGCGAGTTCATCATCGCTGATTGTATTTGCAATTTTAAAAGAAAAAGAGTGAATATATTTTAAGGGAACAACAACTGCAGTGAAAAGTTCAGGGTCCTTGTTCTTTGTATCAAAAACAGGTTTTTGTCCGTCATAAATAACAGTATGTTCATTATCAAGAAGAACTATTGCATTTTCAGCCAAAAACCAATCCTATTTTCTTTTATTATAACAAAATATGAATTAGGTTACCTTAAGTCACCGCTGAAATGGTCAATTGTAATGTTTTTTTCTTCGTTATTGTAACTTAATGTTATCACAATATCACTGGTCAATAATGAGTTTTGTGTTGTTTTGTTTCCGTCAGTTCCGTTGTGTACGCGTCCGAGTGCATCAAAACAGAGAATGTTTTCATTTGGAGTTACCGTAAATACAGCATGTGCTTTATAATGTGTATCAATTGTTGTTCTGTCGGTGAAAAAATCCTCTTGCGAAATACATCCTATAGTATAATTTGTATCTTCGGACGGATTTCTTTTGTCATAATTGAGTCCTTCATATCGGGTTGTATTGAGTTGGAGTTCTAAAAAATCACGATCGTTTTGAAGGTAATGCGGTTTAAAATAGTAAAATCCTGTTCCGGCTAAAACCCCTATGATGATTATGACAAAAATCAATTCTATTAATGTATAGGCCTTTGTTCTCATGGTCGTTGCAGGCTCCTTGTTACGATTCTGACGGGAGATATATAGTCTCCTATCTTATTATTGCTGCTGTTTGTCTGTACTGTGATGTTTATAAGAACATAGCCGTTTGACTCTTCTGTCTGAATTCTTTTTTTTACATTGTTGCAGTTTGTCCCGGTTGCATTGTCATAGTCATCTGCATAAAGATAATATGTTGAAATATTTACATCTGCTGTAAATTTGCCGTCTGCCGAATCAAGGCTAAAGAGTGTCAGGCACTCGGTACTTCTGTCTGTCCCTTCAATTTTTAAAATTGTTGTCTCTAAAACACTTTGGGAAAAAATTTCTGCCTGCTCTTTTATATAGCTGTCGGCAAAATGTTTTGCAGAAATTGAAGTGTACTTGAGTGTCAGTACACTTGCTCCGGCTAAAAGAAGAATGATGAAAATAGCCATTAAAAGGTTAAATCCGCTGCGCATTAAAATACCACCTTTATTTTGGAAAAGTGCACCGGGTGGGCGCCGCGAATCTGTTTGTTGACATCCAGAAGAATGCGTATCGTGTAATCAACTTCACTGAAGTTGAAACCGTCTATATTCTGCATCAAAACAGAGACATTTCCCACTTTGGAGTTGCCCTGTTTGTCTGCACAAAATGTTTCCTGCTTCCACGGTCTGTAGTTTGAAAAGAGAAAAAGAGTACTGTTGACATCTTTGCTCTTTAAGCCAAGATCTGTGATACAGGTGGCATTTTGATCGATATCTTCTCCTCTGGCGATAGCATAAGCGCTCTCAACCAAAAAATATTTTTCATACAGAAATTGCGGGACAGGGTTGTCAAGAGAGATATTTTGATCACTTATTGTGATATCATAGGTGTCCTCTCTGTTGCTTTCATGCCAGCCGAAACTCGAAGCTATATTTGCACTGTCGCTTTGTGAACGGTCAAAACTTCCTGCGAATATAAGAGCTGTTTTACTTGTATCTATGGCAGTGCCGTCTATATCGTATGAGGCGACTTTTGTATCGGTTTTTGTTGCCATATCAAAAAAGCCACTGTATCTTTTTTCAAGGTATAAGTCATTGGCTCTGCCTATCCACTCAAGTACAGGTTTGGAGCTTGTCAAATCGCCTATATACTCAAAACTGCCGTCATTGGGGTTGTATCCAATGGTACTGTAGACGATGCGCTGCGTTAAATAATTACTGATTTGGTTGACAACAATCTGAGACTCCAAAGAGAGGTTTGTCAGCTGTTTTGCTTTATACTCACGCACTAAAATTGCCTGCATCGCTTTAAATGAACCCGTAGCCAAAAAAGAAATAATGACAATGACAAATATCATTTCTATAAGGGTTGCCGCTCTTCTCATTGCCATACTCTTCTGTTTACTTTGATTTGCCCGATATTTTGGGCAATAAAAGGAATTTTTACAAAACTGTTGCCTAAAACATTTCCTTTTTTATTTGCCTGAACCGTGACTGTTATGAACTTTGTATTGGTAGTATCGGTGGCATTGGGAGGATAGACAATTGTGTACTGGGTTGCATTGAGCGTAATGTCATCTATATAGTTTTCCGTTACACTGAGGTTATAGTCACGTGAACTGCTGGAGTTTTTTGCATTGAGCGTGATAAAATCATCCATATCATCCAAATCATTGCTGTCAGACCCAAGTACAGAAGCATATTTTTTATGAAAACAGTTCCGAGAGCCTTTCATACCGCCTGCTCTGTAGCCTGATGTTTCATTACAGTCATAAACACTGTTGCCGCTGGTCACAAGAAGAATGTCATCAACTTTTGTATTTTCTTCATCCCATGCGGTAGATTTAATCAAACCGACATAGGCTACGGCATTAAACATTGCTTCTTCTTTTAAGCTTGTTGTGGATGACTTGATGGAGAGCTGCAGAATTTTAGGCAATACAGAAAAAGCAATGGCGATGATAACCATAGAAAAGATAAGTTCTATCAGCGTAAATGCTTTTTTCATCGCAGCAGCCTGATTCCTCGAGAATTTTTGGAGACATTGACATCAAAAGAGACACCGTTGACATTCCCGCTGCTGACACCTGTTCCGCTGCTTTGTGTATTGAAATTGTATTTGATACAGGGGTGTTCACTGCAACTGCTGCCGACACTTTCGTTATAGTCACTGCCAAAATTTTCATGGACATACCAGATCCACGGACTGACATCCAAATGAATATAGTGAGTCAGTGTATTTTGATTTGGATTGTTGACAGTTATGCTAAAGGTGCCGTTTGTATCAAAACTGACTGTTGCGCTCATTCCGTCATCATCCGCCGATTTTTTCGTTGTAGTTCTTGAAACATTCAGAGCAAGGATGTCTCCGTTTGTATTTTCGTTTTGAGGGACATAGTGATACCAGTGACTCAACTCTTCTGTCAAATTCAAATCACTTACATAACTGTCTGCAAGGCTGTCATAGACCAGTACTTTTGCCTGCACGGTATCAGTTGTCTGAGAAGTTGCCAAATCTTGTGTATAGAGTCTTGCATAGTAAAATTTACTGCTGTTGTTTTCCGGAGTCAATCCTATGTTTATGACACTGGAGCTTGTTGTGTTTACCTCTGTGACCGTGATAGTACGAGGTTCTTTTGGAGCGTTGAAGACTCTGTAGACATTGAGGGCATACTCTATTTGTGTAGAGTCTCCGGAACTGAAGTTGCTGTCATTGACTGTAGCATTCAGGTCCATATTGCTTAAATTTTTATCATGTCCGGTTGTAACGGTATTGTTTATACGCTCAAAATAACTTGCATTCGCATCATCATTTGTTGTGTTGAGATCTATTTTTACACCGACATCCGTTGCGGCGCACAGAGCATCAAAGTTTTGTGTTGTCTGGTTCTGTTCGTTTTGTGCCCGGACATTAAAGGCGATGCTGATATTGGCATCATTGACATTCGCCATGTATCGCCAGTCCTGATCCGGATTGTTGCGTGTAAAGCTATAGTTTATGATGGAAAAATGATGTGGTGCAAATGAGACTGTTGTCGAATTTTGTTCTATCAGTCTTTGAATGTCATTTGTGTCATCTGCATCTATTTTTGCAAATTCATTGCCGTTTATCTCTTGTATAGTGATATTAAGTTCGCCGACTTCACTGTAGCTTGCATTGACATCATTTTTTTGTCCGTTGACAAAGGAAAAATTTTCCATCGTAAAGCTTCCAAGAGTACATGTGCTTTTTGTAATATTGGCGTCCACTTTAAAAGAACTGTTCCTTGTTTCATTATAGTCTGTGGAGGGATTGCCGTTTGCATCCAAAGCTTGAAAAGTGGTGTTGAAATCTGCGCCTGCAACCAGAGGTAAAGTTGTGACATTCAATGTGAAATTTACAGGGCGTACGGCATAATTATCACTTGAATAAGAGCTGTTTGTGTCCAAAGAGGTATTGTTTTGATCTCTTCCCTCTATGTAAACCTGAACACATTTTACAGCGCGGTCTATCGTCATATTGTCATAATAAGCACAGCCGCTTGCATTGGTATCGTTACATGTAGTGCTGGTTGCGTCATCACATTTTACGACATTGGCAAGAAGATTGCCGCCACAGTCTGTAGTGTTTCCGTCATCATAGTATTTGAGTGTAACCTTTGTAATGTCTGCCACGCTTGGAGCAGTCTGCGTCAGTGCATCTTTTGAGAGGATGTAAAGACCATAAGGCTTATTGACTATTTGTGTAGTAAGGTTGTTATCCCAGTCATTTACCGCGTTACATGTAACGCCGCCAATAGAACTGACTGCATTAAAAAGCGTGGTTTTGTTGTTGTTTTGATTGCCGCCACCACATTGAGGGACAGCTCTGCTGGTTCCATTATAGTTGTTGCCGCTGTTTTCATTGTTGTAAAGAGTCTGAATGTCATTTGCACTGAATTGAGTATTAAAGATTTTGAATTCATCAACGGTTGCACCGATAGACTGTCCATTCGGCTCATTGTTATTATTACTCTGGTAATCACTGTTGAAAAGTAGGCCCAGTGCTCCGGACGGTGCTTGAGTAAAATTAAGAGCTTCTGTTGTATCAACATAGACTTTTGTTGTGTCATTGTTACCATCAACAACAAAACTTAAAAGATGCCACCCTGACAGGTTTTGAGGATTGTAACTTTGACATTCGTAATTATTTCCCTGCATACATAAATACCAATTGTTGTTTGTTGTATCAAGAGCAAAATATATATAGTCATTACTGCTTCCTGGTCTGTCTGCAATATTGAAATATTTTGTATTACTGAAAGATACATGCCCATTTTCATTAAGAGGAAATTTAATCCAGGTTGTCAATGTATAGTTTGCAGGAAGTGAAATATTGTTTTGTACTAAAATTGCTTTATCAGAACTATTCGTAGCATTGATATCTCCTCCGGTATAAATTTTCCCATCCGTAACATTGGCATCATTGAGAGCCGTTGCATTATAATCACTTCCAAGAGTTCCGTCGTTTTTTATTTCGTAAGTATTGCTGTCACTGTCCCAGCTACACTCATCCATACGGTAATCAATAATTGGTTTTGGATAAATATCTGCTACTGATGTATAAGGAATAACAATAAGTTCGCCAAAGGAAATATCATCATAATTGGAACTACTTATTTGTCCACAAATAATTTCTACTTTTGATATACCGCTTACATTTCCCTCGTAAAGTTCTGAAACATCAAATTTGTAGTTTCCTGATTGGTTGATATCAAAAGTCGTGATAAGTGTATTGCTGCTATCATAGACTTTTATTTTATTTATCCCGTCTGCCGAAACATCTCTCATTCGTGAAATAAAAATTCTAAATGCTGCCAAATTTCCTGTTATATTGCCATCTAGCAAATATACTTTTGATGTCGCTTCCGGAGCATCAGGATAAAAAGAGTTGGAAGTGTCGTCAATATCATAATTGTCATCACTATCCGTATAATCGCCAATATGAACTCTTTGTATAAAATTTACAGCTGTTGTTGTTTGTTGAGATATCAATTTTAGAGCAGAAAAATAAAAATCATCAATGTCTCTGACAAACCAGTTTCCACAGTTTGTTTCGTTCCCAAATCGATTATAACAACTCCCGTGTACAGCAATATCATGGTAGCCGCTAGTCAGACTGAGTGTCGTATCGAGTGTTATGGCAGCACTTCCGCTTGCCCCTGTCCCCACAAGATTTCCATCAATATAAACACGAATAGCACTGTCAATTCCTACCGCATTTACAAGTTCTACTGCGGTAATATCACTGTTTTCACTCAAATAAAATTTTGTGGGATTATTAAGATAATAGTCATATGTATCTTCGGTATCATTTGTGAGAGGTTCAGAAGGAATAAAGCTGCTCTCAACATTATCACCAGGATGCAAGTTTCCTGTTAGCTGAATATCTGCATAAAGAGAGATTGAAAAAAGAGATAAAAGTAATAAAATTTTTATAATAATTCTTTTTTGCTGCATTGCATCTTTTTCCTGAGATCAGTTTGTTTATTATAACTGTTATTTACATTAACTTTTCTTTAATGAACCCTCTGTTTTAGCGTTTTTGAACAGTGTTGTCAAAAATGCGCTATTATTTGTGAACGTTTAAAGGACAGAAAACAAGATGATAACGGAATTTTTATTACATCATTTTTCTTATTGGATATTGTTCTTTTGGAGTATCCTCGAAGGAGAAATAGGGCTGACACTTGCCGGATTTTTAGCCAAAAAAGGAGTATTTTCTATTGAGAAAATTATTCTGATTGCTACTGCCGGCGCTTTGATCGGCGATATACTTCTTTATACAAGCGGTCGTTTTCTTATCAAAAAAAAGATTTTCTACCTGTTAATTATAAGAAGCGGATAGAAAACATTGAACACTGGTTTCACAAGCATGGCATTTTAGTTATAATATTTGAGCGATTTATATACGGAACACACATTCCTTCACTGCTTTTTGTCGGTATGTCAGGATTTTCTTTTTGGAAGTTTTTCATTGTGGATATTATCGGTGTTTTCTTATGGTCGGTTGTATTTACATCGCTGGGCTATCTGTTTGGCGAAAGCATCATCGGCATAATGATTGTTTTGCAAAAACATTTGTCTGTACTGTTTCTGGTACTGTTTTTTGTTTTGATTATCTTTTTGCAAAATAAAGAGGAAAAGTAAAATGTTACAGTCAAAATCAGGCACTTATAAGGATCAAACATGAAAAAAGTCGTTATTTTAGGCGCAGGTTTTGCAGGCTTGCATATATTTTACAAAATTCGCCATCTTATCGGTAAAAAAATAGAAGTTATCGTGTGAAGGACCAATAGGCGAAATAATGTTTATGCTTGACTTTTACCTCACACATGACAAAGGTTTGCAACGTACCAAAGATTATACGATTGAGGTTTTTACTCCTGGTGAGATATTCTTTGAAGATGTCGGAGATACGCCAAGAAATGCTCTTGGAAAAATTATGCAAGAAAGAGGCATAAAGCTTTCCAATAAAAAAGTCTTAACAGAAATAGCGAAAGATTATGTAGCATTTGAAGATGGCTCAAAAATGGCATGTGATTTAGCGATTATCATTCCTCCCTACAGGGCTCCAAAAGTATTAATTGAATCAGGTCTGGATGATGAAAAAGGTTTTATTCCTACAGATAAACAGATGTGCCATTTAGATTATGCGAACATTTTTGCAGCAGGTGACGCTACGGCGCTTGCACAGCCAAAACTTGGACATATCGCTATTATTCAGGGGGCTATTGCTGCGGCTGCTGTGATGAAAGAATTGGGAGAAGATATAGAAATACCTTCTTATGATTTGGAAATTTTTTGTATTATGAGCATGGGCGGACATGATGCCACGCTTATTGCTTCAAATGTACTTTACGGCGGCAACAGAGATATTGCTTTTCATTCACCGCTTGCAAAAATGATGAAATGGGGATTTGACAATTATCTCTACTATAACAAAGGGCATATGCCGCCGGATTTTGTTCTTGATGCAACAGACAGACTTGTGAAATTTTTATAAGGGGTATAATTGTACATGTGGAATATCTTAAGTTTTAATACATTCATTGCACAGGATATATTTATTTTCTTTTATTATATCTTTGCTTTGTTTGTGCCGGTGTTGGTATGGAAGATGCGTTTTTTTCTTATAAAAAGATTTTCTTTTTTGAAAGAGAGGGCTTTAGGCAAACAAAACAAACTTGTGCTTATTCTTTTTTTTGGTGTGATTTTTTTATGTATGGAGTTGTGCCTGCGAATACTGTTCGAAGGAATGATCGGCTATTTTGACATGCATGATTATCTTTATAAAATTTCTCAAAAAGTATGAAAAATTAATAAAATAAGGGTTATAATTGTTACATGTAAATAATAAACGGAGTATCAAAAATGGTAGATTTTTTAAAAAAAGCAATGGATTGGGTACTTGAAAAAGAGCAGGAAGCGGCAAAAAAATGCTATGTAAATCCTAAAGATGTTGAAAAACAGATAGAGATTTTAGAGGAAAAAAGAGCCGAACTTCGTAAGAAATTTGAAGAAGAAGATGCCGAATTCGGGCATATACTCAGTAAACTCTCATTCATCAAAGCAAATGCAATGAAGTGCGAAAAAAAGTAAGATGCAAAACATTATAGAAGCAATACTTTTTGGTTTTAGTGAAATACTCAATTACAAAATAATGAAACGTGCCTTGGCAATAGGGGCAGCCGTTACCATTGTCTGGTCGATCATCGGCTATTTTATGTGGGGCGGACTTATCTCTGTCGCCGCAGGTTTTATTGATTTGGTACCGTTTTCTATGCTTCGTTCAAACGGAGCCTGGATCTTCTCTTCCTTTTTATGGTTTTCCCTGGTATTGGTAACATTTGCTCTGATTTTGGCATTTTTTGGCAATATGATTTTAGAGAGGGTTTCTAAAGAAAAGTACAGCTCCTTTTCACTGCTTGTTGTATTTTTAAGTGCTGTGTTTTGGGCTGTAATATGGTTTTTTAAAGGTGCATATTTGCATGAGCAGTTTTTAAGACTTTTTAACTGGTTGCCGTTTGAGACAGTACAGGAAAGTCTGGCATATTTGCTGGGGATCTATTTTATCTACAGCGGTATCATTGTCAGTATGTTGCTGATAACAAGCTTTTTCAGTGAGGCATTGCTGGAAGATATCAATGAAGAGCATTTTCCTTATGAACCGCTTTTGCAAGAAGATGAGGTCAAAGCAAGCGAAAACAGACTGCTGGATATAGCGATATATACGGTGGTTTCGATTGTCGCTTTTCCTTTGCTGTTTATTCCGGTGCTTAATTTTGTTTTGCAACTCGGCTTATGGATTTGGCTTATTAAAGATACTTTTGTCAACGACAGTGCTCTCTTGGTGATACCAAAGGAAAAAAGAGCAAAGCTTTCCGGATACAAATCGGGCTTTTTTGTTATCAGCGCCGTCACAGCACTTTTTAACTTTTTGCCGATTTTTAATATTTTTGGACCGTTTTTTGGAGAAACTGCAATGTTTTATTATTTGAAAGAAATTCAAAAGGAACTGTAGATGAAAATTGCATTTTTTGAGACAAAACCGGAAGAAAAAGCTTTTTTTCAAGAACATCTCAAAGAGCAGGAACTCTTCTTTTTTGAAGAGACTGTCAATGAGGCACTCAAAAAGACGCAGGCGTATGATGCTGTTTCTGTTTTTGTACACTCTCGCATTACAGATGAAATTTTAGAAAAACTTCCGGCACTGAAGTACCTGCAGACAAGATCAACAGGCTATGATCATATAAAATGCGATACACTCTACCGGCGCGGACTGCTTGTCTCGAATGTTGCAGGCTATGGCGGTCCTGCTGTTGCAGAGTTTGCATTTTCACTGCTTTTAAATGCCACAAGACATACACATATGGCTCTGCAGCGCACAAAACAAAACAATTTTGACTACAGTGATCTTCAGGGTATGGAAATCTCGGGAAAAACACTGGGAATACTCGGTCTTGGAACCATAGGCTCGCAAATGGCACAAATTGGCAAAGGCTTTGGAATGAAAGTAGTCGCCTGTTCAAGGACAAAAAAACCGATTGTCGATACGTTAGGGATTGATTTTTGTGATTTGGACTCTGTGATAGTACAAAGTGATATTTTGATGCTGGCACTTCCTTTGACACCGGCTACAAAAAATATTTTGAATGAAAAAAATGCAGCAGGACTAAAAAAAGATGCCATTATTGTCAATACGGCACGCGGAGAGCTGATTGAAGATGTGCTGTACGGAAGAATGAAAAATATTCTCTGTCTCGATGTTATAAGCGACATAAAGTACATTCATCGAAATAACATTCTCTACACGCCGCATATGGCATACTATACAAAAGAGGCTCTGCAAAGAATTATGCAGATCTCTTTAGAAAACATGAAGGCGTTTCTTGCAGACAGACAGTTGCCAAACTGTCTGAAACTGGCATGTAATCGTGAGTACAGTTAGTGTTTTTTTGTACTTGTGTCCGCTTCATGTTTTGTAAGCAGTGATGCAAAATCTTTTTTGATTTTTTCATAGAGTTTTGCAACAATATTTTTCCCTTTAATCTCTTTTTCAATATTTTTAATCTCTTTTTGCAGCATCTTATACTCAGGCGCATGTTTCTTTGTATAACCCAGATAGACTGCTTTTTCAAGTTCATCCTGTGCCAAATCAAGCAGCTTGAGTGCTTTGTCTTTCTCTTTTTTATTGAGTTTGGATGCTTCGACTACAAGGCTTTGTGCCGTAATAAGCGGCAAAGGAACAATGGTTGTTTTAATGACTATACCGTTTAAGGCAGTGACAAGCATTGAAAAAGCCTCTTTGGCTTTGCCTTTGTTTAACTCTTTGAGTGCTTCTTTTGTCGCAAGCGGATACATACCCATCGGCAGATACTGTGTTGTCATTACCATTTCATCTTCTAAAGGCATGAGAATGGCTCTGGCCGCCTGTGTATCATAATCATCCAGCAGATCCTGCGCAGATTTTATGATGTGTTTGACCAGTTTGGCATCTCCTGTAAAATCATGGACCTCTATGGCATCTGCAACCGGTACGAGTGTGAGCTTCGGATTGTTTTTGAGTGCCGTGTCAAAAAGTTTAGTGGCTTTGTTGAGGGCATCTTTTGCTGTTTTTGTGTCTCTTTTTTGCAAAGCTTTAAGGGCTTCAACTGTCTGTCTGAGTGCCTGTGCAATCTCTTTTGGTGCTTTTTGCAGGGTCTGTCTGTGTTGGTCTGCTTCTTGATTGACAACATCTTTCAGCCTTCGCATATCCTCTTTTTTTGCATCTGATTGGAAATATTTAGCATCCATTTTACGCATAAATTCTTCTTTGGATTGGGATTCTTCCACCTTTGCCTGGGCAGCAGCGTGACCTTTTACCAAAGTCGGATTATTAATGGCTCTCTCTTCTTTTTTTGAAACACTGTCATTGTAGCTTGCATAGAGTGCTGAGCTTGAAAGCAGTACGGCTGCCAATACTGTTGATAATATAACTCTTTTTTTCATAACTTTATCCTTTTAATATCAAGTTTATTTAGTCTAATTATGAAATATAATTGATAACAGACAGTAAACACTGTATTGAAAATAGTTGTATATTATTGGATATTTGTTTACTGAAAAAGGAGTACAATACTTTATAAGAGCAAAAAGCAAAAAGTATTTCAAGGAGTGCAAGGATGTCAAAAAATATTAAATGGTTTCAGGAAATCGGGATAGAGGATGTTGCCGAGGTTGGCGGGAAAAATGCTTCCCTTGGAGAGATGTATCAGAATCTGACAGCGGAAGGTGTCCGTGTGCCCAATGGTTTTGCCGTTACATCGAGTGCTTACATACATGTACTGGATGCAAACAATGCCTGGGAAAAACTGCATGCACTCCTTGATAATCTTGATGTCGACAATGTTGATGCCCTGCAAAGTGCAGGAAAAAAATGCCGTGAGATAGTTTATAATGCAAAACTGCCGGATGATCTGCGTGAGGATATTGTAAAGGCGTATGAAAAACTCAAAGAAGAGTACGGGGAGAGTCTCTCTCTGGCTGTTCGCTCCTCTGCTACGGCTGAAGATTCTCCGGAAGCCTCATTTGCAGGACAAAATGACACGTATCTGAATATTTCAAGTGCAGAAGAACTGCTGGATGCCTACAAACGATGTCTGGCATCAAATTTCACAGATCGCTCTATACATTATAAATATGATAACGGTTTTAACTATCTCAAAGTCTACCTCTCTGTAGTTGTTATGAAAATGGTGCGCAGTGATATCGGGGCGAGCGGCGTCATGTTTTCACTTGATACCGAGACAGGTTTTAAAGATGTTGTTTTCATAAATGCAGCACTCGGACTTGGCGAGAATGTTGTGCAGGGAAGCATCAACCCTGATGCTTTTTATGTGCATAAACCGACATTCAACAAAGGGTTTCGTACTGTTCTCAAACGCTCTTTGGGTTCCAAAGAAAAAAAGATGATTTTTACAGATACGATAAATCTGGACAATATAGCAGTGGAATACACAAAAAACATACCGACGACAGCACAAGAGCAGAGCCGTTTCTGTATAACAGATGAAGAGGTAATGGTCCTTGCAGATTATGCCATCAAGGTGGAAAACCACTACTCAAAAAAAGCCGGTTTTACGAAACCAATGGATATGGAGTGGGCAAAAGACGGACTCGACGGGCATCTGTATATGGTGCAGGCACGCCCTGAAACGGTTGAATCTCAGAAAAAAGGCAATATTCTTGAAACCTATCATTTAAAAGAAAAGGGCAGGGTTCTTGTCACCGGTCAGGCTATCGGTACAAAAATAGGACAGGGAAAAGCCCGATACATAGCAGGCGTCAAAGATCTCAATACCTTTAAAGCCGGTGAGGTACTGGTCGCAGATACCACAAACCCTGACTGGGAACCTATCATGAAAATAGCCTCTGCCATCATTACAAACAAAGGCGGAAGAACCTGTCATGCGGCAATTCTTTCACGGGAACTTGGCATACCTGCGGTTGTAGGATGCGATAATGCCACAGAGGTGCTCAAAGATGCTGATGAAGTGACTGTAAGTTGTGCCGAGGGAGAAGAGGGCCATGTGTATGAAGGTCTTTTGGATTATGAAATCATAAGAACAGACCTTTCAAATCTGCCAAAAACAAAAACAAAGATTATGATGAACCTTGGAAATCCTGATATTGCTTTTTCCCTCGCCTCTTTGCCTGTTGACGGGATAGGTCTTGCAAGAATGGAGTTTATCATTAACGAGTACATAAAAGCGCATCCGATGGCTTTGAAACATCCCCAAAAAGTGGATGAGGCAACACGAAACAAATTGGAAGAACTGACACGTGCTTATGATTCGATGGAAGATTTCTTTGTCAAAACACTCTCAGAGGGTGTGGCAACCATCGCTTCTTCTGTATACCCGAAACCCTGTGTGGTTCGTATGAGTGATTTTAAATCAAACGAATACGCAACACTGCTCGGCGGTGAGGTTTTTGAGCTTAAAGAAGATAATCCGATGATAGGTTTTCGAGGCGCTTCACGATATGCCCATCCAAACTATGAGGAAGGGTTTGCTCTGGAGTGTGCGGCTATGAAGCGTGTACGTGATGAGATGGGATTTGCAAATGTTATTTTAATGATTCCTTTTTGCCGCAGAGTGGATGAAGGAGAGCGTGTTATAGACACTATGGCAAAATATGGACTCAAACAGGGTGAAAACGGACTTGAAATTTATGTCATGTGCGAAATTCCCAACAATGTTATTCAAATAGATGCTTTTAGCAAAATATTTGACGGTTTCAGTATCGGAAGCAATGATCTGACACAGCTTACACTTGGAGTTGACCGTGACAGCGAAATCGTTGCCTTTGATTATGATGAGAGAGACGAAGGGGTCAAAGAGATGATACGGCTGGCAGTGGAAGGTTGTAAACGAAATGACCGTCACAGCGGCATCTGTGGCCAGGCACCGTCAGATTACCCTGAAATGGCGGAGTATCTTGTGCGTCTGGGTATTGATTCTATGAGTCTGAATCCTGACAGTGTCTTAAAAACCATAGAAAATGTAGGCAAACTTGAACAAAAACTTGGGAGAACATGATGAAATATAATATTCCGGCAGATGTACCAAAGAACAAAGAAGAAACATACAAAAAAAATCTCAAAAGTGCGACAAACGCTACAAACCATTTGATGCTTTTTGCAGGAGACCAGAAAGTCGAGCATTTGAACAATGATTTTTACGGCAAAGATATTCCGCTTGAAGACAACTCTCCGGAGCATCTGTTCAAAATTGCTTCACGTGCAAAAATAGGTGTATTTGCAACACAGTTTGGGCTTATCAGCAGATATGGGCGTGATTATAAAAATGTTCCTTATCTTGTAAAGCTCAACGCTAAAACAAATCTTGTCCCTTATGAGAAACAAGACCCGTATTCAAAAGCATGGCTGAGTGTCGGTGAGGTTGTTTCCTTTGCCAAAGAGAGTAAACTTGATATAAAAGGTGTCGGGTACACGCTTTATCTCGGCGGTGCGTATGAGCATGAGATGCTGACCCAGGCGGCGAGTATTGTCCATGAAGCACATAAAAACGGACTTTTGGCGGTGCTGTGGATTTATCCAAAAGGCAAATTTGTGAAAGATGAACATGACGGGCATTTAATAGCCGGTGCCGCAGGTGTCGGAGCAGCCTTGGGTGCTGACTTTGTAAAACTCAAAGTGCCATATGATAAAAAAGGAAAATTTGATCCGAAACTGTTGCGAGAGGCTACAATGGCAGCTGGCAGAACAGGTGTTCTGTGTGAGGGCGGCGCCAAAATAGATGAAAAAGAGTTTTTGACACAACTGTACGAACAAATTCACAAAGGCGGTTCTCGAGGAAATGGTACTGGGCGTAACATTCATCAAAGGCCGTTACAGGAGGCTGTAAAAATGGCAAATGCCATTTATGCAATAACTTCGCAAAATGCTACTGTAAAAGAAGCATTACAACTACTCCAATAGGAGCGAGAAATGAAAACAGAATATGACTTAATTATTATTGGTGCAGGTCCTGCAGGAACTCCAACGGCTATGGCAGCAGCACAGTTTGGTATAAAAGTTTTGTTGATAGATAAAAGAGAAGCACCGGGCGGGGAATGTTTGTTTGAAGGATGTATTCCCTCAAAAGTGCTTGAAAATGCTGCAAACAAATATTGGGATGTGCTCACCTGCAGTACTTTTAATGTAGAGCTTAAAGGAAGCGAACAGATACATTGGGAAGCTGTTTTAGAAGATAAAGATATGATTTTGAAAAAACGCTCTATGGCTGCATTAAAGCAGATAGCCAGATTACCTTCACTCGATTTTAAACAAGGCAAAGCAGCCTTTGTTGACGGGCATACCGTAGAAGTAGGTGGAGAGCTTTTTGGTTTTAAAAAGGCACTGATTGCGACAGGTGCAAAAAGTTCAATTCCTGATATAAAAGGGAATGGGGTTGACAAAGTTTGGACAAACAGAGATTTGTTTTTTGAAGAAGAGATACCAAAAGAGTTACTTTTTATAGGTGCTGGTGCTATTAGTTGTGAATTGGTGCAAATGTTTGCAAAACTTGGCACAAAATGTCATGTGCTGGAGCGTGGTGAAAAAATCTTAAAGCACATCAGCAAAGATGCAACAGACATTGTTTATAACAATATGCTTACACTTGGTATCAAAGTAGACTTGAATATAGTGTTGGAGAAGATTGATTATGAAAATGATAAATTTATCATACATTTTAAGCAAGAAGGTAAAAAACAGATTCTTGAATATGACAATGTTGTCATGGCAACAGGTCGTGTGGCAAATCTTGATAATCTGGCCCTTGAAAAAGCTAAAGTGGCATATGATGAAAAAGGGATACTGGTTAATGAAAAACTGCAATCATCGCAGGAACATATTTATGCCTGCGGCGATTGTATCAATAGCCCAAAATTCGCACATACTGCAAGTTATGAAGCTGGTGTAGTTGTACACAACATGTATGCGCCAAGCCCGCATGTCGTCGATTATGACAAAAACAGCTGGGTACTTTTTAGTGATCCTCAAATCGCTGTAGTCGGAATAGATGAAAATGTTGCAAAAAAAAGAGAGATAGAGATAAGCACAGAAGTCTATAACTATGAGATAGATGCCAGAGCACAAATAGACAAAAGAACAGACGGCTTTGTGAAGTTTATTATTGACAAGAAAACAAAAATTATCATAGGTGTAGAGATTGTAAGTGCAGATGCTTCATCTCTTGCGGGAGAGGCTTCTTTGATAGTAGCAAATAAAATGACTGCTATGGACGTATTAGGGACAATTCATCCGCATCCGACACTGGGTGAAGCTTTTGGTAAATTGGCACAGCAGATATTTTTTAAATCTATGATGCAAAAAAGCAAAAGCTAAGACAAAGGCAACAGGCAATAAATGAAAATAAAAGAGAATGATTATGAAAAAACGTATAGCAATTAACGGACTCGGAAGAATAGGCAATCAGGTACTTCGGCATTATATTAACAATCTTCCAAAAAACTGCGAAATAGTTGCGGCAAACACTTCAAGTGTAGAAGATGCTGCGTACCTTCTGAAATATGATTCTGTGCATGGGCGGGCAGATTTTTCTATTGAAACAAAAGAAAACAAACTTATCATTGACGGGCATGAAATTACAATCGTCAGTAATCACAATCCTCTAGAACTGCCGTGGAAAGAGTTGGGTATAGATATTGTTATAGACTGTACAGGACGTTTTACGGATGGAACTTTGGCTGTGCAGCATATAGAAGCAGGGGCAAAAAAAGTGCTTATCTCTGCACCGGGTAAAAATGTCGATTTAACAATTGTAAAAGGTGTGAACCATCAGGAGTATGACACTGCAAAGCACCATATTGTCTCCAATGCTTCGTGCACGACAAATTCACTTGCACCTGTGATGAAAGTGCTTGAAGAGAGTTTCGGTGTGCAAAATGCCATGATTACGACAACCCATGCCTATACATCTTCACAGGTAACAGTTGACAAACGTGCAAAAAAACGCAGACGCGGTCGTGCAGCGGCTATAAACATTATACCGACGACAACGGGTGCGGCAGTCGCCACGGTTGAAGTTATTCCGGCATTGGCAGGAAAAATGGAAGCGATGGCACTGCGGGTGCCTGTTCCCGACGGTGCTATAACCGAAGTTGTGGCATTGTTGCACAGAGATGTGAGCATAGAAAGTGTCAATGAAGCTTTTTTAGAAGCTTCAGAGGGTGAATTACAGGGTATATTGGAGTTTACAAAAGATGAAATAGTCTCAAGTGATATATTGGGAAATCGTCACTCCTCTATAATAGACGGACTTTCGACATCTGTTATAGGTGGAAGAATGGTTAAAGTAATGGCGTGGTATGATAATGAATACGGGTATTCACAAAGACTGCTTGAAGTAACTGATTATATGGCTTCAAAATTATAAAAAGAGAGGGTAAAAGTATGAAAAGAATTGTAGCGACTGTTTTGGCAGGGAGTTTATTTTTTAGCGGATGTGCAACACGCGGTGTTAATGAAATAGATCCGAGTGCTGTGAATTATGAATTGAGTTATCAGGTTGGCACAATTGAATCTGTGAAACCTGTTGTTATAAGAGATAATGGCACAGGTACATTTATTGGAGCGGTATCGGGTATAGTCTTGGGCTCACTAATCGGTAAAGGCAGAGGAAGTGCTCTGGCAACACTTGCAGGCGGTTTAGGCGGTGCATATGCGGGAAGCCAACTGGGTAAAGCCAATGCCCTTGAACTCAGTGTTCTTCTGGATGACGGACGAAGAGTTGTGGTCATTGCCAAAGGTAAGGATTTTTACAAGGGCGAAAGAATCCGTATAGTCAAAAGAAATGGTCGTGTATATAGCGTCGAACCGTTTTAAGCATGTATAAGTAGTAAAACATGAACAAACTACTGGCTGAAGAGATGTACTATCTGATGGTTCTTGGACGTGCTTTTGAGTATGCGGCAAAAGAGAATTATATGCAAGGCAATATATCCGGATTTTTACATTTGGATATTGGACAGGAAGCTTTGAGTGTCGGTGCGGTAAAAGCCTTTGAAAAAGGCGATATTTTTTCAGGCTATCGTGAACACATTATGGCAATGAGCCGTGGACTTGAGCCTAAAGCTGTTATGGCGGAACTCTTTGGAAAAGTTACAGGGGTAAGCGGCGGCAAGGGCGGTTCTATGCACCTTTTTGAACCTGCGCATTTCTTTTACGGCGGGGATGCCATTGTCGGAGGACAGCTCCCTAATGCCGTAGGCTGTGCCTATGCAAGAGCTTTTTTGGAACAAGATGAGGGTGTGATGGCCATCTTCGGTGACGGAGCTACAAACGGCGGGGCTTTTTTTGAATCACTCAATATTGCCGCCACACACAAACTTCCCCTGCTTTTTTTGTGTGAAAACAACGAATATGCAATCGGAACAAATATTCAGCGAACGGCGCCGTTTCGAGAACAGGCAAAAAAAGCAGAACCCTATATGATGACCTATACCGTGGACGGAATGGACGTTGAAGCTGTGTATGAGGTAGTGAGTGAGGCAAAAAAACAGATAGAATCAGGACACGGTCCTGTTTTTGTAGAAGCCTTTACATGTAGATACGAAGGACACTCTGTCAGTGATGCAAACAGTTACAGAAGTGCGCAGGAGATGGCACACTGCAAGGCACGAGATCCGATACAGAGGTTTAAAAAAGCCTTACATGAAAAATGGCTCTGCACGAATGAAGAGATACAAAATATAGAAAAAAAAGCATACGAAGAAGTGGAAGATGCCGTGAAATATGCCGAAGAATCCCCTGAACCAGAGGCTGATGCTCTGTTTGAACATGTTTTTTACGAGGAGCGTGAAAATGTTGTATCGTGAAGCTTTAAACAAAGCACTTGATGAGGTGATGCAGGCAGATGATACGGTGGTAACACTGGGAGAAGATGTCGGACTTTACGGTGGCAGTTTTCGTGTGACGGAAGGACTGGTGGAAAAATACGGTGAGAAAAGAGTCATTGATACACCTATAGCGGAACTGAGTATTGTAGGGAATGCCGTGGGCATGGCTATAGGAGGTTTGCGACCTGTAGCAGAGATAATGACGGGCAATTTTTCTCTGCTTGCCTTTGATCAGATTATCAACCACATGGCAAAACTGCACTATATGAGCAACGGTAAAATCATATTGCCTATAGTGGTACGGTTTCCTCAGGGCGTGAGTCGTCAACTCGCAGCCCAGCACAGTGAAAGTTATGAGCAGATGCTCTGTGCGGTACCGGGACTAAGAGTGTTGAGTGTGAATGATGTCAATTATGCCTACCATGCACTCAAATATGCGATTTTGTCAGATGATCCTGTTGTGTTTATAGAGCATGAACTGCTGTATAACAAAAAGGGCGAGGTGGATTTTACACAAAAACTGAACCCTTTTCAGGCAAGAATAGCCAAAGAGGGCAGAGACATTACCATTGTGAGTTACCTGAAAATGGTTGATGATGTGATGCTGGCAGTCCCAGAGATAGAAAAAGAGCTTGGATGTTCCTGCGAAGTGATAGATTTATGCTCCTTGAACCCTGTAGATTATGAAACACTGAAAAAATCTATAGAAAAAACTTCCCGTTTTGTAATGGTTGAAGAGGATCACAAAACAGGAGGCTACGGAGGACAAATAGTTTCCTGGGCGGCAGAAGAGATGTTTTATGCCTTGGATGCTCCGCCTTTGCGCCTGGCAGGAAAAGATGTGCCAGTTCCCTATAACAGAACTTTGGAACTCTTGAGTATTCCTACACCGGAGTCTATTGCTCGTGATATAGTGGCATGGGGTAAGAAAAACGATGTATGAAATAGTGATGCCACAGCTCTCCGACTCAATGGACGAGGGCAAGCTTATCAGCTGGAAAGTCAAAGAGGGACAAAAAGTAGATGTGGGAGATGTGATTGCCGAAGTCGAGAGTGACAAAGCAATTATGGAGGTACAGAGCTTTAAAAGCGGGGTTGTTGCAGAAATAAATGCAAAAGAGGGTGATGTTGTTCCTGTTGGAAAAGTTATTGCTCGGATTCAAACCAGTGAAAGTAAGAATGAAAAAGTTGTAAAAACATCAGAAACAGCAGTTGTCGAGAAACCGGTGGCAAAACAGGCAGAACCAATCCCCAAAACACCTGTTGTCAAACATCTTCAAAAAAAAGAAACAGGCGGTATATCTCCAAAAGCAAGAGCCAAAGCGGCACAGTATGGTGTCGATATGCAGAGTGTTTTGCAAAAAACAGCCAAAGATGCTTTACATGTAAAGGATGTGGAGGCATATTTAAGAGAACATTATTTTACACCAAAAGCATTACAGCTGTTGGACAGGTACGGCTTGGATCTTGCAGGATTTACACTCAACCATAAAATAAACGAAGCAGAAGTGCAGGAGTTTATTGACAAAAATGAAACACCCCTGCCACAGCCTTTGAGTCAGATGCAAAAGGCGATTATTGCCAATGTGACGGCTTCTGCACAAAAGCCTGTGTACCGTTTGTATGAGCATATTGATGCAAAACTTTTTGTGGAGCATGATGCATACAGCATAACCGCCTGGCTGATAAAGATTTTTGCAAAAGTGATGATGCAACATGAAGCATTTCGTTCACGCCTGCAAAATGATGCGCTTGTTATAAGTCCCAATGCCTCTATTGCCGTTGCTGTGGCAGATAAGAAAAATCTTTACATGCCTGTTGTCAAAGATGCGAACAAATGCTCTATAGCAGAAATTTCGGCACAGCTGCAAAGCTTTAAAACAAAGCTCAAAGCAAATTCTTTTACTGCAGCAGATATGCAGGGATCAAGCTTCGGTATTTCAAATCTTGGGATGCTGGGTGTAGAATCTTTTGATGCAATGATCAACAAGAATGACTCGGGTATCGCAGCGGTAGGAAGTTTGCAGGATGGGAAGATATCTCTCACCCTGAGTGCAGACCACAGAGTGATAAACGGCTATGAGGCAGCACTCTTTATGCAGGATCTCAAGAAAGAGGCACAAAATCCTCTTCAATTTAAGGACTGAAAGATGTATGACATAATTTTTATCGGTGGCGGATTGAACTATGCAGGAGCAATTGTTGCGGCAAAAAACGGCAAAAAAGTGGCTTTGGTTGAAAAAGATATGCGTCAGCTTGGAGGTGTCTGTCTGCATAAGGGGTGTATTCCTTCAAAAATGTTTTTACATTATGCCAATGTTGTGTATGCGTCAAAAAGTGACATTTTAGAAGGACAAACAGCACTTTCAATGCAAAAGCTTTTTCATAGAAAAACAGATTTGATAAACAATGCCTGGCAGGCAATTAAGAAACAGTGTGCGCATGTAGATTTAATAGAGGGCGAAGCCCGACTCAAAGAACCCCATAAGGTAGAAGTCAACGGTAAAATTCTTGAAGCAGAGCATATCGTCATGGGCACGGGTTCTTCGGCTTTTATTCCTGAAGGCATAGAGTATAATGCCAAGGATATTATCGTCAGTGATGAGGTGCTGATGATGCAAAAGCTGCCGGAAAAAATTGCCATTTACGGTGTCGGGGCTATAGGTTTGGAAATGGCAGGTTTTTTCGCAACGGCAGGCACACAGGTAACACTTGTCAATCGCGACGACCAAATTTTAAAACACTCAAACCCGCTTATTCAAAAAGAGGTAAAAAACCAGCTTGAAAAAATCGGTGTGAAAATTCTTGAGATGCACAAAATACAAACTGCAAAAAGTACAAAAAAAGGTGTGCATATCACTTTTGAAGACAAAAGCAGTATCTATATGCCTGTTTTGCTTGTTGCAGCCGGGCGCAGACCGAATGTTGATTTTCTTACATGTAAAGAGATACAAGTTGAAAAAGGCATTGTCACAGACAGATTTTTTGAAACAACCCTGAAAAATCATTATGCCATAGGGGACTGTAACGCAAAACTTCAGCTCGCTCATGCTGCAAGAGCAGAGGTTTTAAATGTTGTAGAGCGTATTTTAGGGAACAATCCACGTCCTCTCAATCTGGACCATGTTGTCAAATTTATACACACCCTGCCTATGAGTTATGCTGTAGTCGGAAAAACTGACGGTTTAAAATCAAGCATTGTTCCTTTGAGTCATTTTCCCTACTCTGTATATAATCATGCTGCAAAAGGAGTGATGATTACATATGCGGATCAGGAAGGATTTATCCTTGGTGCCGAAATTCTGGCACCGAATGCAGAAGAACTTGTCGCCATCGCAGGTATGAGTTTGGCTGGTGAAATGGATGCGGCGCAGGCAAAACGGACGATTTTCGGACATCCGACATTCAGTGAAGCTTTAGAGAGAACATTCTTTAAGTTATGATTGTCCATAACTGGGGTGAAATTGCATATGTTACAGCAAACAGACAGATGCACGCTTTACATGTAAAGGCACAGCAAGATGCACAAAATCACCTCATACTGTGTTCGCATCCTGCGGTTTTTACAGTGGGCAGTGATGAGCAAAGGCATTTCAATGTACCCACCGTGCAAAGCGACAGAGGGGGTTCCGTTACCTGTCACTCGAGGGGACAGAACATCTTTTATTTCTGTTTTCAGGTAAAACAGCCGGCGCGATTTTATAAAAAAGTTCTTGAGGCTTTCGAGAGTTTTTTTATGAAAAATCTGCCTGCAGTCAGATATGACAAAAACAAGCCCGGTTTTTATATACAAAATCGTAAAATTGCCTCTTTGGGTTTTCGCTACTCCAGAGGGGTTTCTTTGCATGGTGTTGCTTTGAATGTTGATGTGGATTTGGACTTTCATTCACTGGTTTCACCGTGTAACCTGGCAAATATTGTACCGACTTCTTTAAAAAATGAAGGCTTGATTCTCACGTCAAAAGAAGTAAACGAGCAGATGGTACATTTTATAGGAAAATATTTTGAAGATGCCGTTTAAACCAAAAGTCAAAGTACCTGCTCCGGAGATTTTACAAAATATGCAGGATATTTTGGAAAAAAATATTTTGACAACAGTATGCGAAGCGGCAGCCTGCCCAAACAGAGCAGAGTGCTATGCGCGAAACAGTGCAACATTTATGATTTTAGGCGATACCTGCACAAGAGCCTGTGCTTTTTGCAACGTAAAAACAGGTCATGGCAGAGCTGTCGACATGAACGAACCGCAACGTCTGGCGAAGGCTGTCCAGGAGTTAGAGCTGCAGTATGTTGTGATTACATCGGTGGACAGAGATGATTTGAAAGATTACGGATCCGGGCATTTCGCACGCTGTGTCCAAGCGATAAAAGAGAAAAATCCAGAGATAAAAATAGAACTTTTAACGCCTGATTTTAAATACACTCAAGATGCCTTGCAGACAATTACAACAAGCGGTGCTGACAAACTGGCACACAACCAGGAAACTGTCAGACGATTAAGTAAAAGTATACGTCCGCAGAGTGATTATGACCGTTCATTAAAAGTTTTGGAGTATTATGCCAGATATTCACCTTTACATGTAAAGTCCTCTTTGATGTGTGGGCTTGGTGAAACAAAAAAAGAGTTGCTGGTCACAATGCAGGAGTTGTTGGATGTCGGCGTGAGTGAATTGACACTCGGACAGTATCTGCAACCGACGCAAAAACATCATAAGGTAGCAAAATATTACCCGCCGGAGTTTTTTGATGAAATGAAAGAAGAGGCCTTGTGTATGGGATTTCGTGCAGTAGCTTCAGGTATTTTGGTAAGAAGTTCTTATTTTGCAGAAAATTTGGGAGATGACTAATGAGCAAAGCAAGGTTGGTTTTAGTGCGTCACGGACAAAGTATATATAACCAAAAAAATGTTTTTACAGGATGGACAGATGTTGACTTGAGTCAGCAGGGCAGGGATGAAGCAAAAAAAGCCGGAGGAGTGTTAAAAAAGCATAATATCTATCCGGATATCTGTTTTACATCATGGCTGAAACGTGCCATTCATACAGCACAGATATTACTGCAGGAGTTGGAATGGGAGCATATAAATATGCTTAAAAGTTATAAACTCAATGAAAGACATTACGGAGACTGGCAGGGCAGAGATAAAGATGCAGTCAAAAAAGAGTATGGAGAAGAAAAATTTCTGGCTGTTAGACGCGGGTATGACGTGCCGCCGCCACCTTTACATGTAAACGATAAAAGATGTGTATGGAATGATAAAAAATATGCGAATGTCAACAGAGCGCTTTTGCCTTTGTCAGAATCTTTACAGGATACAAAAAAGAGAGTTCTGCAATATTATAAAGAGCAGATTTTTTCGCAACTGCAGGAGAAAAAAACTGTATTGATTTCGGCACACGGCAACTCTCTGCGTGCCTTGGTAATGGAACTTGAAAAGATGACTCCACAGGAGATAGTGCAATTTGAAATACCGACAGGCGAGATTATAATGTATGATTTTGACAGCGATATGAAAATACTACAGAAAAATGTTTTGATAGGTTAAACCCGAATTATGTATAATTCGACACTTTAATGAAAAACTTTATGATATTTGAATTGGATAGTTAGAGAAGGAAAAAAATGGAAAAACTAAAAGAATTTTTTGCATATGGCGAAAAAGTTCCCGGCTATGATGTACGGGTACTCAATGAGAGAGAAGCAAGAGCTGCCGCGGCAATTCTTTTTGTAGGTGCATTTATAGGGCTTACAAACGGAGTGATGCTTGGGACAGCAGTGTTTTCTAAATACTTTGTGACGTTTTTTGCTATTGATTTTACACTCAGAGTGATTCAGCCACGCTATGCTCCGAGTCTGTTATTGGGACGTTTTTTTGTAAGCAATCAGACACCGGAATATGTCGGAGCCGAACAAAAACGCTTTGCCTGGGCACTGGGCATGATAATAGCCTGGCCGATGTTTTATTATCTGGTGCTTGATTTTCAGCCAAATCCGCTAAAAGTTCTTGTCTGCCTTATCTGTATGGCACTGCTCTTTTTTGAAGCAGCTTTTTCCATTTGTCTGGGATGTAAAATTTTTAATCTGGTAAAAAAGAATAAGGCAACACACTGCCCTGGCGGAGTGTGTGAGATGAAAATTAAAGAGCCTATTCAGACATTTAATCCGGTGCAAAAAAGCATTCTGATTATCACTGTGATTGTAATGGCATACGGAGCCTATGCCTACATGACGAAACTCCCGGACAGAACAAATTTGACAAAAAAGATAAAAACAATGATGCTCAGTGATGAAGAACTGCAGAGAATTGAAGATGAAAAAGCCGATCAAGAATTTGAACAAGACGATTTTTAGGAATGAACTACTATTTTGCTCTTTTAACGCTTATGCTTGGTCTCGGCTTTGCATTGCTGAGTGCCTATGTGATTTACACATACTCCAAACAAAAAAAACTGCAAAAAATCTTAGAACAGCCAATACGTCAAGAATATATAGCAATACTCAAACGTATTGTGCTCTATAACAGACTCAAAGAGGAAGAACAACAGCGCATACATAAATCTATATTGATTTTTATCAACACAAAAGAGTTTACAGGTATCAATATTGATGTGAGTGATGAAATGAAAATAGTGATTGCTTTTCATGCCTGTTTATTGGTGTTGCATGTAGAGTTTACAGCCTGTTATGAAAATCTTTCGACAATTTTGATATATCCTTATACTATGGTTGCAAGGCAGGTGAGTGCCAACGGTGGTATATACACCAAAGGTGAATTTTTGCTTGAGGGACAGTCAGCAAGTGATACCGTTGTCATCTCCTGGCATGATGCAAAAAAAGATGCCTATCATCTCCATGAAAACAATGTGTTGCTACATGAATTTGCCCATGAAATAGACTTTCTTGACGGCAGTGCAGACGGAACACTGCCATTGCCGTATGCAAAATATCACGAGTGGGCAAAAGTGCTTTCAAGAGAGTTTAACAAACTCAGTGATGTTGCCCTGAAAAATCGTGACTGGGGGAAATACAAGCTTTTAGGTGCCTATGCCGCAACAAATGAGGCAGAATTCTTTGCCGTAGTCACGGAGCGTTATTTTGACAAGCCTGAAGCTTTGAAAAAACACTTTCCGGAACTCTTTGAAGAGTTTAACAGCTTTTATAAAGGGCAGCCCTAAAGTTTATCTGTAATTTTTTCTCATTAAGAATAAAAGTTTCAGAGTGTGCTATAATTCGTTCGATTTATGGGGCTGGACCCTGTACTTCAATAAGGAAAATCGATGACGAAAGAGTATATATTTACTTCAGAGTCTGTAACAGAAGGGCATCCTGACAAGATGGCAGATCAGATCAGTGATGCAATTCTGGATTATATTATTGAGCATGATACCAATGCACGTGTAGCGTGTGAAACACTGGTATCAAATGGTTTTTGTGTAATTGCAGGCGAACTGAAGACGACGGCGTATGCCCCAATGCAAGAGATTGCAAGAGAAGTAATCCGAGATATCGGGTATACCGATGCAACGTATGGTTTTGATCACAGGTCAGCTGCAGTATTAAACGGCATAGGAGAACAGTCTCCTGATATCAATCAGGGGGTTGATCAGGCCGGAGGAGAAACCGGAGCAGGCGATCAGGGGTTAATGTTTGGATATGCCTGTCGTGAGACAGATGTGCTGATGCCTTTGCCTATTCACCTCTCCCACCGTTTGACAGAACGCCTGGCAGAAGTAAGAAAAGAGGGAATTATTCCCTATCTGCGTCCTGACGGAAAGGCACAAGTCAGTGTAAAGTATGTAGACGAGAAGCCTGTTTCTGTAGAAACTGTTGTTATTTCCACACAGCACGCACCTGAAGTATCGCAAGAGCAGATCCACAAAGATGTTATAGCAGAAGTGATACGAAAAGTAATTCCTGCGGAGATGATGGATGAAAACACTGTTTTTCATATCAATCCGACAGGAAAATTTGTAATCGGCGGTCCTCAGGGAGATGCCGGACTTACAGGTCGTAAAATTATTGTTGATACCTATGGAGGCAGTTGTCCACATGGCGGTGGTGCATTTTCAGGAAAAGATCCGACAAAAGTTGACCGTTCAGCCGCATATGCAGCGCGCTGGGTTGCAAAAAATCTTGTAGCCGCAGGAGCTTGTGACAAGGTGACTATTCAGGTTGCCTATGCAATCGGTGTAGTACAGCCTGTCTCAATTATGGTTGACACGCACAATACCGGCATAGTGGCAGAAGAGAAAATCCAAAGCTGTATAAAAGAGCTTTTTGATCTTTCCCCTGCCGGAATAATCAAATCACTGGATTTATTAAAGCCAATTTATCGAAAAACGGCTGCTTACGGACATTTCGGCCGTGAAAATCTTGGTTTCAACTGGGAAAAAACAGACAGAGTTGATGCAATAAAAGAGTATTTAGGCATCTAATATAGTTTAAGTGTAACCTATAAACTACAGTTTTTAAACTAGCTGAGCGCTTTTAGCTGTATTTAAAAGTCTACAGTGTATAGTTGCATTTTAATAAAAACAAGGAGAATAAAATGTCAGTTGTAATTAATGATACATGTATTAACTGTGGAGCTTGTATAGATGAGTGTCCGGTAGAAGCAATCGTAGATGAGGATGATAATCCAACAGGTGAGGATATTTATTATGTGTATCCAGACAAATGTGTAGAGTGTGTTGGACATCATGATGAGCCTGCATGTGCTACTGCTTGTCCGACTGAGGGTTGTATAACATGGGATGTTGTTGGGCCAAGTCCACAGCACCGTGAAGATATTACTGAAGAACAGCGTTTAAACCACGAACCGGTAGTAGAATAGTTATAAGAGCACTTCTGTGCTCTCATAACACTCCTTTTAATTCATTTAAATCCATAAAATTTACATTTTAAACTAAAAACAATCTTTTTTTAGATACAATTCCATTCTAATTTTATATTTTCAGAGGAGATTTGATGGAACGTACACTATCAATAATCAAACCAGATGCAGTTGCAAAAGGTGTTATAGGCAAAATTTTAGATCGTTTTGAAAGCAATGGTCTTAGAATTGCAGCAACAAAAAAACTACAGCTTTCCCGTGCTGATGCTGAGGCATTTTATGCTGTTCATGCCGAGAGACCTTTTTTCAACGACTTAGTTGATTTTATGATCAGTGGACCGGTTGTTGTTTCAGTTTTAGAAGGTGAAAATGCTATGCAGAAAAACCGTGATTTAATGGGTGCTACAAACCCTAAAGAGGCTGAAGCAGGTACTATCCGTGCAGATTTCGCTGAAAATATCGATGCAAATGCAGTTCATGGAAGTGACTCGGTTGAAAATGCTGCGAATGAAATTGCATTCTTTTTTGCTGAGAGAGAAATTTCTTAAGTATATCCGATGAGGATTGTGCTTAGAAAAGTAACAAAAACTCCTTTAGACTTTGAAATCACCTCGAATGAAATGACTTTTAAAGGTTTTTTGGAGTACCATAGTGCAAAATTGATTCTGCTTAAAGCAAGCATCAGTGGAACACTGGAAAAATCCTGTGATATATGTGCGCAGGATTTTAATCTTAAAGTTAATGAAGAGGTCGAATTTTTCATTAATGACGGAATATACGAAGATGACAGCAGCACTCTTTTGGATGTTGTTGAGTCTTTGGACGGTAATGTGGATCTTGAAGAGATTTTACACTCAGAGATCGAACTTATCAAAAGTGATTACCATTCATGTGGAAATTGCTCTAAACCAGAAGAAATTGAGTTTTAAACTCTTGCCTCGTTTGAGGCAAAGCTTTAGTCGTCTCAACGGCGCAATTGAAAAATTAAATTAAGGAAAAAAGTTATGGCAGTACCTAAGAGAAGAGTCTCTCATTCCCGTTCAGCGAAGAGAAGAACTCATTATAAAATTTCTTTAGCCCGTCCGGTTAAAGATAAAGACGGAACTTATAGATTACCACACCACATTAACCCAACTACCGGTGAGTATAAGTAGTCAATGGTAAAAATTGCTATTGACGCAATGGGCGGGGACTTTGGTCCCGAGCCGATTGTAAACGGATGCATAAAAGCACTCAAAAAGAAAAGATTCACTCCGATACTTGTAGGAAATAAATCAGAAATTTTACCTCTGTTACCAAAACGTTATAGAGATAAGATTTTAATTGTCGAGTCTCAGGATATCATTGCAATGAGTGATGCTGCAACAGATGCAGTAAAACGCAAAGAGAGCAGTATCTATAAAGCTGTGGATTTAGTTAGAGACGGTCAGGCAGACGGTGTGGTTTCAGCCGGACACAGTGGTGCCACAATGACACTTGCCACTTTAAGACTTGGTCGCCTGCAGGGTGTTTCCCGTCCTGCACTTGTCACATTGATGCCAACAAAAACAGGGCGTCGTTCTGTTCTTTTGGATGTGGGGGCAAATGTAGATTCCAAACCTGAGCATTTGGCAGAATTTGCTGTTATGGGCGGTTGTTATGCAGAAGATGTTTTAGGTATAGCAGAGCCGAGTATCGGGCTTTTAGCCAATGGTGAAGAAGACTCCAAAGGGAACGAAGTCACAAAAGCAGCCTTCAAAATTTTAGAAGGTTACAAAGGCTTTAAAGGAAATGTCGAAGGCGGTGATATTTTTAACGGAAGCTGTGATGTTATTACATGTGACGGCTTTGTAGGAAATCTGGTCCTTAAAACAAGTGAAGGTGTTGCCTCTACAATCTCACAACTGATTAAAGACTATATAAAAAAATCTCCTATTCGCATTACCGGTGCACTGTTAATGAGAAAAGTTTTCAAACTTTTAAAAAAAGAGATAGATTATGCCGAAATAGGAGGAGCTCCTCTTATCGGTATAAAAGGCTGTGCAATTGTCAGTCATGGAAAAAGTAATGCCAGGGCAATTGAAAATGCAATTTATCAGGCTATTGATTATGTCGATACCGGCGTTAACAGACATATTATTGCAAGGCTTCAAGAGTTAAAACAAAAGGATATCTAAATGGCTTACGCTGCATTTCGCTCTATTGGTGCCTATGTGCCCGAAAAAATACTTACAAATGAAGAACTCTCTCATATGGTGGACACTTCAGATGAATGGATTACCAAAAGAACGGGAATTAAAGAGCGTCACATTGCTGCTAAAGATGAATTTACAAGTGATTTAGGTGCAAAAGCCGCGCAAAAAGCCTTAGAGCGAAGCGGTATAGAGAGCTCTGAGATAGATATGGTAATAACCGCTACAATTTCACCCGACTACTTTTGTATGCCATCAACCGCAACAGTCATTGCTACAAAACTGGGTATCAAAAATGCCACTGCTTTTGACATTTCTGCAGCGTGCACAGGCTTTATCTATGTTTTGGCAATAGCAAAAGCATTTATAGAATCAGGGATGAAAAAAAACATTTTAATCATCGGTGCGGAAAAACTCTCTGCTATTACAGATTACAGTGACCGCGGTACATGTATACTCTTTGGTGACGGTGCAGGGGCTGCTGTAATTTCTGCAACAGATGATAAAAGTGAAGCTATTATAGATGTACATACAGGTGCTGACGGTCAATATGCAGATTTGCTAATGACACCAAACGGCGGCAGCGGTTCTGCACATGATGCACTTGAAAGTGAAGCGGGAAGCTGTTTTATGCAGATGAAAGGCAATGAAACTTTTAAAGTAGCTGTGCGTACGTTGACAAAAGATGTTAAAGAAATTTTAGAAGAAAATAACATAAAAAGTGAAAATATCAAACATTTTATTCCGCATCAGGCAAATTTGAGAATTATCAAAGCTGTTGGCGAAGCTTTAAAAATGAGAGATGATCAGGTCGTAATCACTGTACAAAAGTATGGAAATACTTCAGGAGCTTCCATTCCGATGGCTATTAATGATCTGTATGAATCAGGGGAACTTGAGCCTGGTGAGCTGATGCTGCTTGACGCCTTTGGCGGAGGATTAACCTGGGGAAGCGCCCTTATCCCTTTTTCACCACTCAAGTAACATTTTTATCCAATTTCTGCGTTGGATAATAATATCTTTTCGTCACTTACTATAGTAAGCTCCTCAAATATATTTATATCCGCCTTGAACTAGAATAAAAATGAGAACTTGAGAGGCGAAAAATATTTTTTTTGCTTCTCAATTGCCAACTATTTCGGAACCCGTACTTTAGTCATAAGTATCTACACAACTCAAAAAAGCAAAGAAAGCGGAATAGATATTGCATAAGATTTTAAAAAACAAGAGAGTTTATGCAATGGAAGAGCGTTTAAAAAAAAAGATATATGAGACTGGTAAAAAGTCATATGAATCATAAACAACACAGTACCAATGGATTAAACCTGCTACAAAAGACTGAAGGATTTTCACAAGCACAAAGTGCTTGGAGATTTTACAATAATGAGCATGTAGATATAGAGTCACTCAATGAGCCAATGCTTACAAGAGGGATTAAAACTATTAATAAAAGCAGTGATGAATATATACTTGTAGCCCATGACTGGTCACTCATAAATTATAAAAACCATACGGCAAAAACAGATTGTATACGAAAACGCAGAAGCAATGTAAATAATGCTTCATCAAGAGGATATGAGTTGCAAAGTTCCCTTGCAATTGAGAGCAGCAGCGGCAAACCAATCCTTCCCTTGGTACAGAACCTAAAGACACAAGATAAAGTGCTCTCAAGCTATAATCCTACAATGAAGAGTCATCTTACCCATCTCGGTGAATTAACACAAAGAATAGCTTATATCAATCAATCCCTCAACATACAAAAGAAAATTGTACATGTAATTGACAGAGAAGCAGACAGTGCGGGGTTTTTCAGAGGACTGCAAAAAGAGGATTTATATATAGTACGAGCATTAGACAATGTCAAAGTCAGGTATGAAGATGAAGATATTACCCAAAAAGAGTTGTCCAAAAAAATGGATAAAGGCAAATATGTAAAAACTATACAGTATCAAAATAAAAAAGTAAAAATTTATGTTAATACGGTAGATATACTTATAACAAGAGACAGCTATCAAAAGACAGATACGCCACAAGGTAAAACAATAAAACAAAAAGTAAAAGGCAAGCCAATAAAAAACAGATTTATAGTCCAAAGACTCATAGATGAGAAGAACAATACAGTTGCTACCTGGCTTCTGTTAAGCAATCTTCCAAAAGATGTTGCACGGTAATTCAAGTTTAATACTCACCCAAGTCTACTACTAAGACTGAAAAGCTTATGAGGACTCCATCCAAAAACCTTTCTGGCTTTTTTAATATTGGAGATTTTGTTAATATTCATGATATTTATGGCAAGACTTCTTAACATTGTAGAGATTAAAGGTGCTTGACCTGTGCGAACTCTTGAGCTATCCTCATCGAAACTGACATCTTTTACATAGTGTAAAGAGTTCTCAATTTTCCAATGGCTCCTGATAATATGTGCAAAAGTTTTTGCATCTACATCAAGACTTGAAATATAGTAATGATACTCTGTCGTATGTTTTCCATACGATAGTGTTGTTGCTGTAATCTTTACAACCCTTTTTACAGATAACCAACTCTTTTTGATTTGATAGAGGTCATCATAGACTTCACAAACCCTCTCTTCATATCTCCCATGAGTGTTATGCTCATAATGGGCATAAGTATCTATTGGCTTAGCATCTTCAAGAGAGGTATTGAATATTACCCATTTTAAAAGCTCTTTCTGATTCGATTTTACCTGTGCAATATAATCATGTCCACACTTTACTATTTTATTCAATGTTTTTTTTGAGTATGCATAGCATCCATGGTAATCACACAATTTGTGAGGTTTAAAGCATCTAATAGTTCAACAAGTGCGGGAATCTCGTTTGTTTTCTCTTGTACCTGGGCTTGTGCCAATGTAAGTTTAGATTCTGTTAGAAAGAGCGAAACTATATGTCTGGCTTTCTCACTCATCTCTTTATTTGCAGAACCTCTCATGGTTTTCCCATCTGTTGCAACTATTGTCAATGTTTGTGAATCTTTTGGAGTATTTGAAAGTTGATGAATCCATTTTTGTTGCATCTTCTCTACTGCTTGTGTATCAATTCCCAAAAATGTATTTCTTATTGTTGTATATGCCGGAGCTTTAAAAGCACGACCCAAAAATTTAGAGAGTTCTCTTTTTCTCTCTTTCATCCATGTTGCAATATCTTCATAGCTCCCGGCACCTGAAAGGAGAGCCAAAAGTGATAAAAATAATATCTCTCCTGGATGTGTGTATCGCACTTTATTTTTTCTATAATCTGGTAGTTGTCTAAACTCTTCCAATAATACTTGCATCTGCTCCTCCTAATTTTTATAGGAGTAAGCAAATTTTGTTCTAGTTTATTTAACTGGTTATTAAACTTGAATTACCGTGGATATAACAAGGATAGGATTGTGGTATTATTACAGATGGAATATAGAAACGTATTTTAAACTGTTAAAAAGCTCAGGGTTTAATTTGGAAAAATGGCAGCAAGAGAGTGCACAGGCTATATTTAAACGCTTGTTTGTTGCCTCTTATGCCTGTTTGCTTGTATGGGAAATTGAACATACAAATAGTAAAAACATGCTGGCAATTAGAAAGTTTTTAGTTCGATTAAGCGGGAGATTGGTAGCAAGAAAGAAGATATCTACCTCTCCGGCTCTGTTAGCAGGTTTATGGAACTTCTTCTCTGCTATGGATATGCTTGAACTTTATGATATTGAAGAACTCCATAGCATTAAAAAAGAACTCAATGACTTTATGCAGATGGAGTTTTAAGTTGTGTAGATACTTATGACTTCAGTGCCGGCTGTTGCAATAGTCCTGCCACTCTCAGCCGGCACTGAAGTCATAAGTATCTACACAACTCAAAAAAGCAAAGAAAGCGGAATAGATATTGCATAAGATTTTAAAAAACAAGAGAGTTTATGCAATGGAAGAGCGTTTAAAAAAAAAGATATATGAGACTGGTAAAAAGTCATATGAATCATAAACAACACAGTACCAATGGATTAAACCTGCTACAAAAGACTGAAGGATTTTCACAAGCACAAAGTGCTTGGAGATTTTACAATAATGAGCATGTAGATATAGAGTCACTCAATGAGCCAATGCTTACAAGAGGGATTAAAACTATTAATAAAAGCAGTGATGAATATATACTTGTAGCCCATGACTGGTCACTCATAAATTATAAAAACCATACGGCAAAAACAGATTGTATACGAAAACGCAGAAGCAATGTAAATAATGCTTCATCAAGAGGATATGAGTTGCAAAGTTCCCTTGCAATTGAGAGCAGCAGCGGCAAACCAATCCTTCCCTTGGTACAGAACCTAAAGACACAAGATAAAGTGCTCTCAAGCTATAATCCTACAATGAAGAGTCATCTTACCCATCTCGGTGAATTAACACAAAGAATAGCTTATATCAATCAATCCCTCAACATACAAAAGAAAATTGTACATGTAATTGACAGAGAAGCAGACAGTGCGGGGTTTTTCAGAGGACTGCAAAAAGAGGATTTATATATAGTACGAGCATTAGACAATGTCAAAGTCAGGTATGAAGATGAAGATATTACCCAAAAAGAGTTGTCCAAAAAAATGGATAAAGGCAAATATGTAAAAACTATACAGTATCAAAATAAAAAAGTAAAAATTTATGTTAATACGGTAGATATACTTATAACAAGAGACAGCTATCAAAAGACAGATACGCCACAAGGTAAAACAATAAAACAAAAAGTAAAAGGCAAGCCAATAAAAAACAGATTTATAGTCCAAAGACTCATAGATGAGAAGAACAATACAGTTGCTACCTGGCTTCTGTTAAGCAATCTTCCAAAAGATGTTGCACGGTAATTCAAGTTTAATACTCACCCAAGTCTACTACTAAGACTGAAAAGCTTATGAGGACTCCATCCAAAAACCTTTCTGGCTTTTTTAATATTGGAGATTTTGTTAATATTCATGATATTTATGGCAAGACTTCTTAACATTGTAGAGATTAAAGGTGCTTGACCTGTGCGAACTCTTGAGCTATCCTCATCGAAACTGACATCTTTTACATAGTGTAAAGAGTTCTCAATTTTCCAATGGCTCCTGATAATATGTGCAAAAGTTTTTGCATCTACATCAAGACTTGAAATATAGTAATGATACTCTGTCGTATGTTTTCCATACGATAGTGTTGTTGCTGTAATCTTTACAACCCTTTTTACAGATAACCAACTCTTTTTGATTTGATAGAGGTCATCATAGACTTCACAAACCCTCTCTTCATATCTCCCATGAGTGTTATGCTCATAATGGGCATAAGTATCTATTGGCTTAGCATCTTCAAGAGAGGTATTGAATATTACCCATTTTAAAAGCTCTTTCTGATTCGATTTTACCTGTGCAATATAATCATGTCCACACTTTACTATTTTATTCAATGTTTTTTTTGAGTATGCATAGCATCCATGGTAATCACACAATTTGTGAGGTTTAAAGCATCTAATAGTTCAACAAGTGCGGGAATCTCGTTTGTTTTCTCTTGTACCTGGGCTTGTGCCAATGTAAGTTTAGATTCTGTTAGAAAGAGCGAAACTATATGTCTGGCTTTCTCACTCATCTCTTTATTTGCAGAACCTCTCATGGTTTTCCCATCTGTTGCAACTATTGTCAATGTTTGTGAATCTTTTGGAGTATTTGAAAGTTGATGAATCCATTTTTGTTGCATCTTCTCTACTGCTTGTGTATCAATTCCCAAAAATGTATTTCTTATTGTTGTATATGCCGGAGCTTTAAAAGCACGACCCAAAAATTTAGAGAGTTCTCTTTTTCTCTCTTTCATCCATGTTGCAATATCTTCATAGCTCCCGGCACCTGAAAGGAGAGCCAAAAGTGATAAAAATAATATCTCTCCTGGATGTGTGTATCGCACTTTATTTTTTCTATAATCTGGTAGTTGTCTAAACTCTTCCAATAATACTTGCATCTGCTCCTCCTAATTTTTATAGGAGTAAGCAAATTTTGTTCTAGTTTATTTAACTGGTTATTAAACTTGAATTACCGTGGATATAACAAGGATAGGATTGTGGTATTATTACAGATGGAATATAGAAACGTATTTTAAACTGTTAAAAAGCTCAGGGTTTAATTTGGAAAAATGGCAGCAAGAGAGTGCACAGGCTATATTTAAACGCTTGTTTGTTGCCTCTTATGCCTGTTTGCTTGTATGGGAAATTGAACATACAAATAGTAAAAACATGCTGGCAATTAGAAAGTTTTTAGTTCGATTAAGCGGGAGATTGGTAGCAAGAAAGAAGATATCTACCTCTCCGGCTCTGTTAGCAGGTTTATGGAACTTCTTCTCTGCTATGGATATGCTTGAACTTTATGATATTGAAGAACTCCATAGCATTAAAAAAGAACTCAATGACTTTATGCAGATGGAGTTTTAAGTTGTGTAGATACTTATGACTTTAGTGCGGGCGAGAGTGGCAGAAAAACGCCAATAGCCGGCAATAAAGTACCGGTTCCGATGATATTTTGTTAAAATGCTAAAGCACCGTTTCTAAAAGAGCACGTAGGCTAGGTTTTAACCCAGGCTGATTTGTTTTAAAGCTACAACAACTCTTTTATAAAATTCTGCTTCATCCGGCAGGTTTAAAACAGCATCTCTTAGCTTTTCACCCCACATCGGATTAGGAAAGCAGCTGTCATTTTCAAATCTTGCCATTACATGTAAATGGACGCGCGGAAGCATATTTGCGAAGGAAGCCATATTTATTTTGGAAGGTTTGTAATATTTTTTCATTTCATCTTCGATGATATCAAAGATTTCAAAGAGCTGCAGGCGCAGCTCTTTTGGCATGTCTCCAAGCTCTTTGTAAGGCTTTTTTGTGAAGATTTTGAGCCAGGGAATTTCACTCTCTTCTTTTTCTATAAAAAAGTTTTCATCTTCATAAATGATGAGAGTGTCCATAAAAACTAGTCTCTGTTTCGGTTTCTGTTTGAAGAACTTCTGTTGCCTCTGTATCCGCCGCCGTCACGGTTTCTTTCGCCGCCAGAACGGTTTCTGTCTCCGCCCGAACGGTTACGGCTGTTTCCGCGGAACCCGCCACGACCTCTGCCGCCTTTTCCTCGACTGTCATTGCGTTTTCCAGCACGTTCCAGGATAGCAGCGAGTTTGTCAGCAGGAATACCGATATTGCTCGGTCCTTTTATATCCTGTCTGTCAAGAATCATAGAGATGAGTTTGAACATGATTTTTTCTTCATCTATATCTTCTTTGAGACGGTCAAGAATTTTATGTGCCTCATCATATATTTTTTGGTCTTCAATTGTTTTGACCATTTTTTCCACAGTAGATTCACGCAAATCATTTTTGCTTGGCACGAATGCATGATTCATTGAGGTACCGACTTTTTGTTTGATACGCTGCAGTTCTTTAAACTCCAAAGGTGTCAACAGTGTGATAGCCTTTCCTTTTGTTCCTGCACGTCCTGTTCTCCCGATACGGTGAACATAAGACTCAGGATCAAAAGGAATATGATAGTTGAATACATGAGAAATATTGCTTACATGTATACCGCGGGCAGCCACATCGGTTGCCACAAGGACTTTGACAGAGTCGTTTTTGAAACCTTTGATAACAGTCTCACGCTGACGCTGCTCCATGTCACCGTGCAGACCGTTCGCCAGATATCCTGCATTTGAAAGAACATTGCTTAATCTGTCAACTTCTGATTTTGTTCTACAAAAGACAACTGATTTTGTACTGTTTTCAGCATCCATAAGACGAATAATCGCATCATCTCTTTCGTGCTCATCAATGACATAATACTCCTGTTCGATATCGGCATTTGTTGTCTCCCCTTTTGTGATAGAGACAAAAGCAGGGTCTTTTAAAATCTTGTTTGCAAGATTTTTAATCGGCTGAGGCATAGTTGCCGAGAAAAGCAGAGTCTGTCTGTCTGTTGGAAGATAAGAGAAAATTTCAGTGATGTCATCCAAAAATCCCATGTCAAGCATCTCATCTGCCTCATCAAGTACAACGACACTCGGTGCAAAATTGTTGAGCATATTTCTTTTTAAGAGATCAAGCATTCTTCCGGGTGTTGCTACGACAACACTTGCACCGCGACCGATAAGGTCAAGTTGGCGCTTATAAGAGCTTCCCCCGTATACGGTAACTGTCTTTACATTCAGATTACGGCCATATTTGAATATTTCATCACTGACCTGTGTTGCGAGTTCCCGTGTTGGTGTGATGACAAGCATCTCCACTTTGCCGTTGAGTTTCATGTTTGAAAGAACAGGAAGTGAAAAAGCTGCTGTTTTTCCTGTACCCGTGTGTGCCTGTCCGACCATATCACGGCCTTCAAGTATGATAGGAATTGCCTGTTCCTGAATAGGAGAGGGGACTGTAAAGCCGGCGAATTTTACACTTTTAAGTATTTCGGGTTTTAGGTTTAACGAATCAAATGTGATTGTAGGTTCTTCTGTAGTTGTTGTTTGTGTTTCTTGTGCAGTTTCTTGCATCATTATCCTTTTTTAACAGGCTTTTGAAGCCTTTTTATACATAAGGAGATGACGCAAGTTCTACTAAAATTTCCACTTTAAGTCTATCAGGGCATCTTCCCCTTAAAATATTTATGGAATTATAGCTAAATTTTTTAATATTTACAGTAAAGTTGCAAATATTTTTAATTACTTAAGTTTATAATGCTACAAAAGAGCAGGTAAATTTTTTTGTAGTCTGGTCTGGAATGATAAAAGAGCGTTCATAGTCGGCACTAAAGTACCGATTCCGAGAAGTTTCTCAGCAGTTTTTTGCTTAACTTAACGGCATTGAGACTTCAAGTCTGGGCAAAATCCAGTATAATACAGAAAAGAAAATTATAGAAGGTTTTATATGAATGAAAACATCTCTTTAGTCGTTATTGCTTTTTTGCTCCTCTCATTTTTACTGGTTTTATATTTTTATTTAAAAGAAAAAAACACGAACAAACGTTTACATGTAAAGGCAGAAGAGTTGCAAAGCAGTTATTTTACACTCAATGGTTCGTATGAACAGTTAAAAGAAGACTATAACGCGTTGGAGATTGAATATGCGGTTTTAAATGCGAGATACAATGATGAGATGAAAGCATCGGCTGAGAAATTGGAAGTTTTACAAAAAGCAAAAGAAGAACTTTCACAGGAATTTAAAATTTTGGCAAATAAAATATTTGAAGACAAGTCAAAACAGTTCAGCAGTGCAAACAAAGAGCAGCTGGAACTGCTTTTAAAACCTTTTCGCGAGCAGATAACAAATTTTTCAAAAGAGGCAAGAGAACAGTTTGAAGTGGAACTCAAAGACCGCCATTTGCTCAAAGATGAACTGCATCGCCTGAAAATGATGAATGAAACACTGGCACAAGAAGCGCTCAACCTGACCAATGCCCTCAAAGGCGAGAACAAAACGCAGGGAAACTGGGGTGAACTGGTTTTGGAAAATATACTTGAACAGTCAGGTTTGCGCGAAGGTGTTGAGTATGAACTCCAGGCCACACTCAAGTCAAACGAGGGTAAAACATACCGACCCGATGTCATAATACATATGCCGCAAAAGCGAGATATTATAGTGGATTCCAAGGTCTCACTTACTGCGTATGAACGGTTTGTCAATGCGGATGAGCCTGAAGAAAAAGCAAAAGCCTTAAAAGAGCATATTGCAAGTATCTCTTCACATATAAAAGAGCTGAGTGCAAAAAACTATGAAAAACTTGAAGGGGTCAATACGCTTGATTTTGTTCTGCTTTTTATGCCGATTGAGGGAGCTTTTTTACTGGCACTTGAACAAGACGGAGAATTTTTCAAGCGTGCCTATGAAAACAATATTTTAGTCGTATCTCCTTCTACGCTGCTTGTAACGCTCAGAACCATAGAGCACATCTGGCGAACGCAAAGGCAGGAAGAACATGCAAAAAAGATAGCCGCAGAAGCAGAAGCGATGTATGACAAACTTGTATTATTTGTTGAAGAGATGAAACACATAGGAGCCTACCTGCAAAAAACACAGGACTCTTATGACAAGGCGATGAACAGACTCAGCACGGGACGCGGCAATGTTATCAAAAGAGCGCAAAATATGAAAGCACTGGGATTAAAGCCGAAAAAAGAGTTGCCGCTCAAGAGTGAAGATGATGGAGACGATACATGAAAATAGAGACAAGGTACAATTATGAAAAGAGCTGGACGCTGACATCTGAGAAGGATATTTTAAAAATAATAGAAGAAGAAATAGGCAATGATGATGTAGAGGGTGTTTTTGCTTATATAAAAGAGGCTGTGAAAAAGGGTAAGGTAATAAGTGTCGGTTCATGCAAATTTAAAATAACAGAGAAAAAGGGATAAAATGTTTCAAAATCAGGATATTGCAAAACTGCTGTTGCGAATAAGTTTGGGTGTGTTGATCCTGTTTCACGGAATTCACAAAGTCATACATGGTATAGGCGGTGTTAAAAGTCTGGTTGTCAGTGCGGGATTGCCTGAGTTTTTAGCCTATGGCGTCTACTTTGGGGAGTTGATAGCGCCAATTTTTATTATTTTAGGGCTCTATGCCAGAGTGGCGGCGACTGCCTTGGTTGTGAATATGTTTGCGGCAATCTATTTGGCATATGGGTTTTCACTGACACTTTCAAAGTTTGGAGGTTTGTCCTGGGAGACACCGTTGCTTTATCTGATACTGTCTCTGCTTGTCATACTTCTTGGAAGCGGAAAATACGCTGTAAATTCCAAATAGAAAATGGAGATTTTAAAGCTTAAAGCCCGCACTGAAGTACGGGTTCCAAGGGTGCTTAAAATGTAAGTTTGCCATGGCAGCTTATAAATTTTTTGCAGCATAGATTTCAGTCTGAATGCTATTAAACTAAGGAACTTTTCGGAACCCGTACTTCAGTGCGGGCTTGTGTCTTTAAAGCCTGATGCTTAGGGATGTTTTACTTTTATAGTAGAATTCAAACTCCAGCCGATAAGCAACATACAAACGATAACTCCGTATGCCGGTAAAATATTGTAAGTATTTAACAAATAGACAAGCCAGAGCAGAATTGCTCCAAGCGGCGTCGGTACACCCGTAAAATATTTATCAACCGCACCGGCGTCGGTATGCAAATTGAAATGGATAAGACGGCGCAGCCCTGATATCACATAGTAGATACTTGCAATTGCCGCAAGAATAAACCACAACCCATGCAAAGAAGGTGCATATGCGGCTTGAAATATCAAAAAGACAGGAACGAGAACAAAACTTAAAAAATCTGCAAAGCTGTCAAGTTGTACCCCAAACTCATTGGAGAGTTTATACTTTCTTGCAATTTTTCCGTCAAATATATCAAAAGCACCGCCAATCCATGCCAAAACTATCGCCAAAGTAAAATTGTTCTGTGTGATAAAATAGGTTGCAAGGAGTCCTGCTGTGATGTTGACAAAGGTAAACATATTTGCGAGATTAAAGTGAGAAGAGGGTGTCCATAAAAATTTCATATAAATAGCTGCCTTTGTAAAATATAAATGCAATTATAGCAAAATCATATTAAACAGAATAGAAAGATATGATAAATATTATCAATATCATTAAGCTTACTGTAAGTAGAACTGAATTATTATTGCATATCAAAATCATAAATAGGAATTTTATGCTAAAAATTATTAGACTCAGTATATTATATTTTTCTTTTACAGCATTGCTGAGTGCTGCCGAACAAACATTAGTCAATGAGAAACGTCTTCACTCTGTAAGAAAAAATATAGACAAAGAGGCCTTGATGCAGGTGAGAAAAGTTTCTCCAATAAATAATATTGAACACATGTTTGAAGATGCCAGAGTCTCAGGTCAGCTTAGGATTATGTTTGCCGGATATGAGCAAAAAGAACAAAATGTGGCGAATAATTATGCGACTGCACTTGGCGGAAAGTTAAAGTATGAGTTGGCAGAACTGCAGGGTTTTAATGCGGGTGCGGCTGTTTACATATCACATGATCTAGGCTTTGCAACAGGTGAGGGAACTCGGCACAACAGTGAACTCTCTTCAAGTGACGGCAGTTATACGCAGCTTGCCGAAGCATATATAAATTATAAATATAAAGCATTTAACATAAGGGCAGGACGCCAGATTTTAGACACTCCACTGGCTGACAGTGATGATATCCGTATGATAAGTAATACTTTTGAAGCGTATGTTGCATCTTATTCGGATGGCGGGTTAGAGATGATGGCCGGAAATATTCAGTCATGGCAGGGAGTTGATGCCGGACTGGATACTCCATGGGAAAAAACGGGTAGCCGAGGGACAAATTTTGGCGGGCTAAGCTATCATAATGTATGGGAATTAAATCTTTGGGTTTATAATATTACAGATGTAACAAATGCATTTTACCTCGATGGAGGGATTCAGTACCATTTTAATGAGGATATGATTCTTCACTGTGTTTTGCAGTATTTAAATGAAAGAGAGTTGGCTTCAAGTGCTTATGACACTACGATTTATGGCGGGTTGTTTGAATTTGTAGTAAAGGGAATCAGTTTGAGTATTGCCTATGACAAATCTTTAAACGACCCTGCCACAGCAAGTTTTAGCGGATTTGGCGGAGGAACACTTTTTAGCAGTATGGATACACTCATATTGGATGATATTGCGGATGACAGGGATGCGCATGCTTTGGTATCCTCAATTGGTTATACAACAGAGATTTTTACTCTTTTGTATGCCTATGGTGATTTTAAAGGAAATGCAAACAGTTTGGGTGAGAAAGCACATATAACAGAACAAGATGTAAGTTTAGAGTATAATATAGATAATGAATTATTGTTTGCATGTGTATACAGTATGCAAAAAGATAAAGAAAACTCTGTAAATACAGACCATGACTGGAATCGTGTTCAGTTTATGCTTAATTATAATTTTTAAAAGAGACAAAGTGAATAAAATGAAAAAATTAATAGACTGTGAAAAAGGCGAAAAAGTAAAGGTTTTAAAGTTGGCGACAAATTATGATTTAAAACAAAGACTTATCTCCTTTGGCATTATGAAAGATACACAACTGCAGGTACTAGAGCATGCCCCGCGAAAAAAAACAATAGAAGTAAAAGTAGGAAAAATGCGAATTGCCTTACGTGCCGAAGAAGCAGAACTTATTGAGGTTGAAACAATATGAATGAAGAAACAAAAGTATGCCCGATTATTGCCAATCATATTAAAGTAGCACTGGTGGGACAGCCGAATGTCGGTAAAAGTATGCTGATTAACTCTGTCTCCAATGCCCACTTGCATGTAGGAAACTTTTCCGGTGTGACAGTGGATAAAACAGAGGTGTTGTTTGATTATAAACATTATCATTTTACTGTTGTTGATTTGCCCGGAACCTATGCATTTACGGACTATACAATAGAAGAGAGAGTCACAAGAGATTATCTTTGCGCGGAAGACTATGATATTATTATCAATGTCGTAGACTCTACAAATCTGGAAAAAAATCTCCAACTCACAGCAGAACTTTTTACGATGAGTAAAAAGATGGTCATTGCCCTGAACATGAGTGACGAAGCGGATAAAGAGGGCATAGAGATAAATGCCGAGTATATGTCCGAACTGCTCAATGTCCCCTGTGTAAAAGTTTCAGCAGCACAAAAAACAGGGATAGAAGAGTTGATAAACATGGTTGTTGATGTGCATGAAAATCCCAAACTTGAACCGAAGCTTGTATTTAGCGAACCGGTTGAAGAAGAGATACAAAAGATAGTCTCTTATCTGAAAAAACACAAATATGAAGCAAAAAACAGTTATAGAAATATTGCAATAAATCTTTTAAAGGAAAACAGAAAAACTTATGAAAAACTGCATGATGATCCTATTTGGATAGAGTTGCAGCCTATTTTGATAGAAGCGTCCAAACATATAGAACTGCACCATGATACAGATGACATCAAGGAAGCTTTTGCCGAAGAATATGCCTCTTTTAACCGAGGTATTGTTGCTGAAGTCGTGAAAGTAACAAAACAGGAAAAAGAGAAAAAGACAATTACGGAAAAGATCGATTCTGTTTTGATTCATCCTTTATACGGTATTCCTATATTTTTGTTTTTAATGTGGGGGCTTTTTCAGCTTACCTTTGTACTGGGTGCAGTACCTATGGAGTGGATTGACGGATTTTTTGGTTGGTTTGGAGATGCCATCGGTGCAACAATCACTAATGAGGATATACGTTCTTTGGTTGTTGACGGGCTTATTGCGGGAGTGGGAGCGGTTGTGCTTTTTACACCGAATATCATTATCCTCTTTATAGGGATAGCCTTGCTTGAGAGTACCGGTTACATGTCGCGGGTTGCTTTTTTGCTCGATGGATTTTTCCATAAATTTGGTTTGCACGGACAGAGTTTTATTCCTTTGGTAACCGGTTTTGGATGTTCCATTCCTGCTTATATGAGTGCGAGAATCCTCAAAAATGACAGAGACAGACTGCTCACACTTTTTATCATCAGTTTTATGTCCTGTGGGGCAAGGCTGCCTGTGTATGTGCTTTTTGCCGGAGCATTTTTCAGTGAATCAATTGCAGGCAATGTTCTTTTTGCTATCTATATTACAGGTGCAATGCTCGGGCTGATTGCTGCCAAAATTTTAAAAATTACGGCTTTTAAAGGGGTAGATGAACCTTTTGTTATGGAGATGCCAAAGTACCGTTTGCCATCTTTCAAGCTTGTCTGGCATACGGTAGTTTCAAAAACATTGATGTATCTGAAAAAAGCGGGGACTTTTATTGCCGGAGCTACCATACTTATCTGGTTTTTAAGTAATTATCCACACAATACGGAGTTAGAAAAAAAATATGAAGTAAAAATAGAACAGGCACAAACAGCAGAGGCAAAAGCAAAACTGACAAACGAATTTGCAAGTAAAAATTTACAACAGAGCTATTTGGGACGAATCGGTGCATTTTCCGAGCCGCTTTTTCGTCCGCTTGGACTGGATTGGAAAATGGCGGTGGCACTTGAAACCGGCTTGGCGGCAAAAGAGGTCATTGTTTCAACACTTGGTGTATTGTATGCACTTGGTGAAAATGTCGATGAGACAACCTATTCGCTAAAAGATGCCATCAGCAAAAACATCTCTTTTGCATCAGCTGTGGCGTTTATCGTAATAATCATGGTATATCTTCCGTGTTTTGCCGCTTCTGTTGTATTTACCCGTGAAGCAGGTGGCTTGAAGTATTTCTTTTATCTGTTGGCATTTACGAGTATTACGGCATATGTTCTTGCTTTTTTAGCATATCATATAACACTCTTACTGGGTTATTAACCCATTATTAGATTAGATTGGTTAAAATAAATTATGCAAAAAATATTAATGATTGAAGATGACTTGGAATTGGCAGAGATACTTACAGAGTATCTCGAACAATTTGAGTTTGAGGTTGTCACTGAAGACGACCCTTTTAAAGCAGTAAGTATATTAAAGTTAGAGCCTTTTGACTTGGTTATACTGGACTTGACATTGCCGGGTATGGACGGGCTGGAAGTTTGTGAAGCAATTCGTGAACGCCAGGATATTCCTATAATCATTTCAAGTGCGAGAAGTGATGTGACAGACAAGATAAAAGCACTGGAACTCGGTGCGGATGATTACTTGCCAAAACCGTATGACCCGAGAGAACTTGAGGCAAGGATTCACTCAGTACTGCGTCGTTATGAAGCAAAAAGTGAAGAAAAAGCAGAATCAAAAAGTGATTTCAAATGCGATAAAGAGACGATGACCATTACCTATAAAGGTCGCAAGATTGAGCTGACAAATGCAGAGTTTGGAATATTGTCTTATATGATAAGCAAACAGGGTCTGGTTGTGTCTCGTGAAGATTTGATTCATAATGTCAATGCCATTAATGAAGACTCATCCAACAAAAGTATAGATGTAATGGTCGGACGCATCAGAAACAAGCTCGGAGACAAATCCCTCATAGAGTCTGTCCGCGGTGTAGGATACAAGCTCCTCAAATGATCAAACGTCATGCTGTTTTATTTACGGTACTTTTTGCACTTGTTGTCTCTTTGACAAGTCTGAGTGCAATCTTTTGGGAGTTTTACAAACTTAACAAAGAACAGTATATAAACCACATTTTTACAAAATACTCAGTAATCACCCAAATATACCGTGAACATCAGCAGCGCCAGAGTTCAGAGATTATGCTTGAGGCAAATCTGGCTGTGTATAATCTTGAAGTCACCAAAGATGAAAAACTGAAAAAAGAGATATTTGAAAAAGGAAAAGTTCTCAAAAGAGAGGGATTTAAAAGTTTTAAAACCTCCTTGCTTATCAATGACAAAGGGTTATATACGAAAAATATCGTAACAAATCTCAGAGCGACTATGATTCAGTATAAAAGAAATATATACTTTCATATAGAAACACCAAGTGGTGATATCCTGATCAAAGACAACGATTTAAAACCTTATAGCTATATTAATCTGCTCTATTCCTATATTACAATATTTATGATTATCAGTCTTTCTTTTATTCTGATACTTCAAAGACTGCGTCCTTTAATCAGATTGAGAAAAAAGATTGAATTGTACGGTAACGGAAATATGGACATTTCTTTTAAAACAAACCGTGAAGATGAAATCGGTGCAGTTGCCAATGAACTTGAAAATGCACGACAGAAAATAAATACTGTGTTGGAATCCCGTACACTCTTTTTAAGAAATTTGATGCATGAGTTGAAAACGCCTATAGCCAAAGGGACTATCGCCACACAGATGCTTGATTCGCAAAAACAAAAAGACAGATTCAGCTCTATTTTTAAACGCCTGGAGACACTTGTAACTGAATTTGCAATGATAGAAGAGGTGACAAGTCTGAGCGATAAAAAAGATTTTTCCGAGTACAGGCTGCTTGATGTAATTGATGGAGCTATAGATATGGCTATGGTTGACAAAGAACATGTCACAGTGAAAATCAGCGGAAAAATAAAAGTACATGTAAACTACAGACTTTATACGACAGCTATTAAAAATATGATTGACAATGCAATGAAATATGCTACCGATTCTCATATTACAATTCGTATGAATGACAAAAACGAACTTTGTTTTGAAAGCAAAGGTGCATGCCTTTCGCATCCTCTACAGTATTACATAGAGCCTTTTACAAAAGACAACCCATCGAAAAACAGCTTTGGATTAGGACTGTATCTTGTTGACTCTATCCTTAAAGCACATGGGCAGGTTTTGGCGCATGAGTATGAAAACGGAGTCAACCGTTTTATATTTGCATAAGTTTAAAAATGTAAACTAATGCAATGAATAGATACATGTACAGCTTCATATTACTTGTTTTTGCACTCTCTTTTTTTGCATTTGGCTGGGTGAGCCATACTGCCTATGTGCCCTATGAAAAAGAGCAGGAGCAAACACTGCTTGATACAATTCGCGAAAACAAAACTTTAAACGTTGTTCTGCTCAATGCTCCTTCGACCTACTATATAGGTCCAGATGGTCCACAGGGTTTTGAATATGATTTGTTACAGTCATATGCAGAACATTTGGGAGTGGATTTGAATATTACAACAGCACATACTGTCAAAGAAGCGATAGCACTCTCCAAAAATCCAAATATTCATATCACATCTGCATCTTTGTCAAAAACACCACACAGAGAAAAAAAATTTCACTTTGGACCTTCGTATTTTGAAGTCGAAGAGCAGGTGATTTGTAACAGAGGAATGTTGCGCGGATCAAATTTTCCAAGAAATGTGGAGGAGTTGGCAGGATTAAATATTATGGTAGGTGCTGATACGAGTTACAGCGAAACGATAAAATCACTTCAGGCAGACGGATATGAAATAAATGCAACGACAACTTCAGAATATTCAACAGAAGAGTTACTTGAAAAAGTTGCCAAACATGATATAGACTGCACAATAGCGGATTCAAATATCTATGCACTTAATTTGCGGTATTTTCCTGAAATAGCACTTGCTTTTTCCATCAGTAAAAGAGAACAGTTGGCATGGCTGCTCCCAAAAAATGCAAAAGAGCTAGAAGCTGATATGTATGCCTGGCTCAATGATTATAACCAAAAAGGCAAGATGACACAGCTTAAAGACCACTATTACAGCTATATTCTTTTCTTTGATTATTATAATACAAAAATGTTTTACAAAAGAATGAAAAGCAGACTGCCAAAGTATGAAAAATATTTTAAGTATGCTGCAAAAAGATTTGACATTCCGTGGACACTGTTGGCATCTGTTTCGTATCAAGAATCACACTGGAATGCAAAAGCCAAAAGTTTTACAGGTGTTCGCGGGTTGATGATGCTGACACAACGTACAGCAAAGATGTTAGGTGTGAAAAACAGATTGAATCCGAAAGAGAGTGTAATTGGCGGAACACGGCATTTAAAACAGATGATAAAATTTGTTCCCAAAGAAGTAGAAGGGGAGAACAGACTAAAATTTGCCCTGGCTGCTTACAATATAGGTATGGGACATATAAAAGATGCGCAAAAGCTTGCAAAAAAACTAGGACTTAATCCAAATATCTGGAGTGATTTGAAAATAGTACTGCCTCTGCTCTCGCAAAAAAAGTATTACAGAACTTTAAAATACGGATATGCAAGAGGGGCAGAGCCTGTCAAATATGTTGAGTCCATCTATAACTATAAAGATATTTTAGATAAACAAAACAAGGTGTTGAAAACTGATCTAGTGACTTCCAAGCTCCCCTAAAAATGTTTCCATATCATACTTTGTTCTGTATTCCGGAGTCATGATGTGAATAAGTATATCGCCCAAATCAACAACAATCCAGTCACCGCTTTCATCTACATTGTTAAAATGTTCGGCAGGTTTGAGTTCATTTTTTAAATGGTCCAAAAGGGCAGTGGTGTGTTTTTGTCCAAGAGAAGAGGCTATAACCGCATAATCAACGAAATAGTTTTTGTCACGGAGATCAAAAACCTCTATGGATTCCGCTTTGTTTTTATCGAGTGTGTTTACTATGTTTTGTATTCTGTCTTGCATTGTGTTCCTTGTAATATTGTGTTATTTCATCTCTGACTTTTTTTGGTATTTTTGAACTGTCAAAATTTTCTCTTAACATAGATGAAGATATGTCTTCATCTATGTTAAGCTGAATGAAATCTTTTGGTACTTTTATACGGTCTCTTGTGACAATTATAAAAGTTACCAGTTTTTTCAGTTCATCATAAGCATACCATTGATGCAGTGATTTTAAATTATCTGCACCGATAACCAAATAAATTTTGTCATAACTATCCAGCAAATGTTTGACTGTCGCAACTGTCGGCACTTTTTTTTTCAAGTCGACCTCATATGAACTGACTTCCACATCTTTATAAGATGAAAAAATATCTCTCAGCCATTGCAGCCGTAACTCAGCCGGAGCAGTAAAAGTTTTTTTAAACGGATTTAAAAAAGTAGGCATTACCACTACTTTGTCAATAAAGTCCAGTTCGCCCAAAGCCTTGACTATTGCCTCATGTGCGATGTGTGGAGGGTCAAATGAACCTCCGTAAAGTGCTATCGTTTTCATTTAATGCGAATTATAACTAATTTTGGATAAAATTACCCAATTATTTTATATTAGGAACTATAATGGCACTAAAAATAGCAATTAACGGATTTGGTAGAATAGGTCGTTGTGTGGCACGTATTGCACACAAAAGAGATGATGTGGAAGTTGTCGCTATAAATGACACTGCAAATATAGATATGATGATCTATCTATTGAAAAATGACTCTGTTCACGGAACATTTGAGAGTGAAGTTGTGCAGCTTGATGATGAAAACATTGCAATTGACGGGAAAAAAATAAGAGTTTTTTCTGATCGTGATCCAAAAAACCTGAAATTTGCCGAATGTGGCGCTGATATGGTTTTGGAGTGTACCGGTGTCTTTTTGACACAGGAGTCCGCGCAGGTGCATATTGACAACGGTATACAAAAAGTTCTTTTTTCTGCTCCTGCGAAAGACAAAGCAACACCGACATTTGTGATGGGTGTCAATGAAGAAAAATATGCGGGACAAAAAATTGTCTCAAATGCTTCATGTACAACAAACTGTCTGGGTCCTGTTGCCCGTGTTCTTGATGATGCATTCGGTATTGAAAAAGGCTTAATGACGACTATCCACTCTTATACCAACGATCAAAATATTTTAGATGTGAAACACAACAAAGACAAACGCCGTGCCCGTGCCGGTGCTATAAACATGATTCCTACAACTACAGGCGCAGCAAAAGCCATCAGCCTTGTAATGCCTCAGCTTGAAGGAAAACTGCATGGGCAGTCAGTACGTGTACCGACACCTGATGTTTCTATGGTTGATTTAAATGTTGTCGTTTCCAAAAATACAACAAAAGAAGAAGTGACGGCTGTTTTTAACGAAATGGCAGATACAAGACTCAAAGGGCTTTTGCATATGGATAAAGAGATGCGCGTTTCTCAAGATTTTGTAGGCTCGCAGTTCAGTGCAGTTGTGGCAGAAGATTTGACACAGGTTATCGGCGGTAACATGATAAAAGTTATGGCATGGTATGACAATGAGTGGGGTTATTCGTCACGACTTTTAGATATGGCTCTTCATATTTCAAAATAGGACAAAAAATTTGGAACTATTACACCTTAAAAAATTAGATATAGCAAATAAGAAGGTCTTCATTCGATGTGACTTTAATGTGCCTATGGATGAGTTTGGAAATATTGCAGATGACCGTCGGATTCGTTCTGCCATAGCCACTATCAACTATTGTCTTGATTTGGACTGTGCTGTTATATTGGCATCTCATCTTGGTCGTCCGAAAGGAGAAGTTGTAGAAAAATACTCTTTGGCTCCTGTCGCAAGGCGTTTACAGCAACTTTTAAAGCGTCATGTAGCGTTGGCAAAAGATGTTGTCGGTGAAGATGCTATGCAAAAAGCAAAAGATTTGCCCCGGCATGAGGTACTTTTGCTTGAAAATTTGCGCTTCGAGCCGGGGGAGACAAAAGATGATGCAGAGTTGTCAAAAAAGCTTGCATCAATGGCAGAGTTTTATATCAACGATGCTTTTGGTGTCAGTCACCGAGCGCATGCATCTGTACACGGCATTACAAAGTTTTTTGACAATGAGCACAAAGCAGCCGGCTTTTTGCTTGAGCGTGAGATTCAGTACTTTTCAAAACTTATGAACAATCCTGTCCGTCCGTTTGCTGCTATTATCGGTGGAAGCAAGGTTTCAGGTAAACTTGAAGCACTTGTAAATCTGCTGCCTAGAGTTGACAAAGTATTCATCGGCGGAGGCATGGCTTTTACATTTTTAAAACAGATGGGTTATGAAATAGGCGCTTCTCTTGTGGAAGATGACTTACTGGAAGAAGCACAAAATATTATGGATGAAGCAAAAAGACTGGGTGTGAAATTCTATCTGCCAGTGGATGTTATAGCAGCAGAAAAATTTTCTGAAGATGCTGTCAGTAAAATTGTCACAGTGCAAGAGATTCCACAAAAATGGATGGGACTTGACATCGGTCCTGCAACTGTAAGACTGTACAGAGAGGCGCTCAATGATGTCCAGACAGTACTGTGGAACGGACCTATGGGCGTCTATGAAATGGAAAAATTTGCCAGAGGTTCATCAAAAATAGCACATTTTGTAGCAGATACCTATGCCACGACAGTCGTAGGCGGTGGTGATACTGCTGATTTGGTAAAAAGAGTGGGCGTTGATGAAGACATCAGCTTTATATCTACAGGCGGCGGTGCTTCATTGGAGTTGCTTGAGGGCAAGGTTCTTCCGGGTGTACAACCTTTGATGGTAGAAACTACAGATAAAAAGGACTAAGATGATTATTGCAGCGAATTTGAAAACAAACCTTACAAGAAAAGCGACACACAAATATATGCAAAAGTTGGATTCCTGTGTGCAAAAGAGTTCACAAGAGGTTATAGTTTTTCCTGCAATATCATCCCTTGATGCTTATAAGACGGATATCACTGTAGGTGCCCAAAATGCATATCCTGTTGAAAAAGGAGCTTTCACGGGTGAAATAGGGCTGGAACATCTTGCAGAGTTTGGCATCAAAACTATACTGATAGGGCACAGTGAGCGCCGTCATATTTTGGGTGAATCTCAAGAATTTATAGCAAAAAAATTTGAATATTTTAAAGCACAAGGATTCCAAATTGTTTATTGTGTAGGCGAGCCACTGGCTGTGAGAGAGTCTTCAAAAGAGGAGATGCTTGCATATTTATATCAACAATATGAAGGCATTGATACCCAATATGAAAACCTGATTATTGCCTATGAACCTGTTTGGGCTATAGGTACGGGCAAAATACCGACGCTAGAGGATATAGAGGATATTCACTCCGAATTGAAGAAAAAATCATCTGCACCTCTTTTATACGGTGGCAGCGTGAAAGTCAACAATGTTAAAGATATTTTGCAGGTAAAAAATGTTGACGGTGTTTTAGTCGGCAGTGCAGCATTATATGCTGAACATTTTTGTACAATGATAGAGTCGGCAGACGAGTTAGACCACATCTAACCGAAACCCGTACTCCAATTCGGGCTTTGCGTCTTTAAAACTAAAATTTTAATTATAAAGGAAAAAATCGAATGATAATGAAAGGAAAAAAAGGCTTAATAGTAGGTCTGGCAAACAATAAATCCATAGCATACGGCATAGCAAAAGCCTGTGCGGCACAGGGAGCTGAAATGGCTTTTACATATTTGAATGATGCCTTGAAAAAAAGAGTAGAACCTATAGCAAAAGAGTTTGGAAGTGACTGTGTATATGAGTTAGATGTCTCAAATGAAGAGCATATGTCCGGGATTGCTGCTAAAATTGAAAAAGATTTTGGAAAAATCGACTTTTTGGTCCATTCTGTTGCGTTTGCACCAAAAGAGGCACTCTCTGCACCTTTTATGAAAACAACAAAAAGTGCATTTCAGATTGCCATGGATATTTCTGTCTACTCTTTTATTGATTTGACCAATCGCTTGGAATCTGTTTTGTCTGATGATGCTTCCATCTTGACACTTTCCTATCTTGGCGGACCAAAATACATTGTAAATTATAATGTAATGGGCGTTGCAAAAGCAGCTTTGGAGTCGAGTGTACGTTATATGGCAGTTGAACTCGGTGCCAAAGGGCAACGTGTCAATGCTATCTCTGCAGGACCTATCAAAACACTTGCCGCTGCAGGGATAGGTGATTTTAAGCAGATACTGAACTGGAATGAAACAAATGCTCCATTGAAGCGAAATGTAACAATAGACGAAGTCGGCAACTCTGCAATGTATCTGTTGAGCAATCTAAGCTCAGGTGTAACAGGTGAAGTGCATTATGTGGATGCAGGGTACAACATCATGGGTATGGCAGCCGCAGCTACTAACGAAGAAGGCAAAACTGTCTTGGCATGGGATACCAGAAAATAGGATTTCTTAGCTTACATGTAAGTTAATTAAGTTTTTGGAACCCAGATTTCAATCTGGGCTGAGAAGATAACAAAGTTACAGTCGGCATTACAGAAAAAAATTTAGTTTTTCTCACAAGTCATGCTTTAGCATAGAAAGTACCGATTCCGAAAAAACCCGGAACCCGTACTTCAGTGCGGGCTAAACTGCAAAAAAACGGGATTATTTCCCTATAACAGGCATATTTTCCAGTTTTTTCACATGAGAATCCTTTTCATCAGAAGGATGTAATTTTGAATATGCTGCCGCTTTGTCAACATACTCTTGAAGTGTAAAGTTCCTTTCCTTGTCCTCTACATATTTTTCTTCCCTGTCGTTGCTGGTATTTGTAGCGTTCATATCTACTTTTTTCATATATTTTTTTTGCACTTTTCTGTCTTCATTTACAGTAGGTGTCCACTCATTTTTGAGCCAACTGTCGAGATTTTTTTGTATTAATCCCGGTTTTGCTTTGCCGTTTGAGTTACTTATCTTATTTAAATCACTGTTTTGTGATGGTGCCACAGGAGCGTCTGTCGCGCATCCACTGAGTAATATAAAGAGTGGTATTGTTAGTGATGTTGTAATTAATTGTTTCATATTGTAATTATATCTTATTTTGTATAATAATTCATCACTTTAATGAAAAGTTAAGAGTTGATTATGCTATACTACCCGTGAAATTTGTAAAAGGATAAGGAGAAAATATGAAATTTACAAAAATGAGTTTGGTGGCAGCACTGTTAATAGGTTCAAGTGCATTTGCAATTGATAATATAAAAGTTAGTGGTGATGCTAAGCTATTTTATCAAACTACTGATGGTGTAAGTGGTGCACAAGCTATTAAAAATGCTACAAATGGAACGAATGATACTGGTTCACTTTTTTCAAAAGATTCAAGTTCAGCAGATGCAGCATTAAATTTAAATGTTACAGCTGATCTTGCTAAAAATAATATAGTTGCAATTAGTGCTGGTGCTGGTTATACAGTACTCTCTACGCTTGGATTGGAAAATAATCTTGTATCAAATGTATGGGGTGGTGCACATACTGCGGTAACAGGTACAGGTTCTACATATGGACAAGTATTAGGTGGAGCAAAAGTTGAAAATGCAAACTGGATGAATGAAGCTTGGATTGCAGCAACAACAGGAAAAACTACTGCTAAAATTGGTCGTATGGAGTTAGATACTCCTTTGGCATTTACAGAAACATGGTCTATTGAAAAAAATACTTTTGAAGCAGCTGTAGTAATTAATCAAGATGTTCCAGATACTACATTAGTAGGTGCATATATCGGAAACGGTAATGGTACAGAAGTTTTTGGACAAAATGCACAAAGTAATGTTCAAACACTTGGATTGGCTTCAGCAGCTGTAGTTAACGGCGAAGGAACATTTACTACATACGGTACGAATGGTGCTTATGCAGTAGGTGTAATAAATAACTCATTTAAACCATTAACTGCACAAGCATGGTATTACAGTGTTACGCGTGTTGCAGATGCTTATTGGTTGCAAGCTGATTTAGATACTACAGATTTAGGTATAGAAGGTCTTACTTTAGGTGCGCAATACTCTAGTGTGAAATCTGTAGCAAATGGTGCAACGGCTGACACGGTATACGCGTTACAGGTAGGGTATGCAATGAAAGACTTGTTTGCTGCAAGTCTCTCTTACTCATCAGTAAATAATGATGGTTCAATTGGTTATGCAGGTTTTAATACGGCAACGAATATGACTACTGCACAAACAAAACTTTACACAGAAGTATGGTGGAACTATGGACAGGTTACTATGAGTGATACTGATTCAATCCACTTAACAGTTACATCACCTGTACAGGGTTTATTTGATTTAGGTGTTTATTATACAGATGTTAACCATAAAGCAACTGGTAGTCAAGATCTTAAAGAACTTACAGTAACTGCTGGCAAATCATTTGGACCATTAGATGCAACATTAGTATTTATTAATACAGATGCAGCAACAAATGACAATATAGTACAAGCATATTTAACTTTAAACTTCTAGTCTAAACTTTTCTAGCTCCCTTTCGGGAGTTAGTCTTTTCTCCTCTTCTTCAAAAAAACTAACAAAGATATTTTTTTAACTTATGATATAATATCTTTATGGCAAAAATTAATGAAATAGAATTTGCATATCTGTTTGGCTCCTATGCAAAAAATAATCAAACAGAGAGTAGTGATATAAGACAATACTCTGAATATATACGAAAGGGTTTATAGCAGAGATATGACACTTTTTATGAAAAAAACAGCCTACATCCTTTTTATGTTACTGCTCATCTCAATCATTTCTTTTTTAGCTATTCACGCTGCACCAAACAGTTTTTTTGGAGCGGGAGAATTGAATCCGAATATGACGAAAGAGGCAATAGAAAAACTAAAAGCTGTGTATGGACTGGACAAGCCACTTCTTGAGCAGTATATTTCTTGGGTGAAAAACATTACTATGCTTAATTTTGGCATATCATTTGTAAGTGGTCAGGATGTAAGTTCTGAGATACTCAAACGCCTGCCTGTAACTCTTTGGATGAACAGTATCTCTTTGGTTGTTGTTTTTGTGCTATCTTTATATCTGGGTATCGAAGCAGCACTCTCGTATGAAAAAAAGAGCGACTATATTATTCGTCAAATATCTTTAGTCTCTTTTTCTATGCCCTCATTTTATCTTGCATTGATTTTTATTATTCTTTTTGCCATAAAACTTGAATGGTTTCCTATAGCGGGACTTCATTCGATTGAAGCAAAAGAGGGTTTTGCAAATTATACAGATATGGCATGGCATGTGACTTTGCCAGTGTCGGTAATGATTTTTACAGGCTTGGGAAGTATGATAATTTATATCCGGTCACTGACTCTGGAGATACTCAAAAGTGATTATTACTTTTTTGCACGTGCCCGTGGCTTAGGAAAAAAAGAGCTGTTGCGATATTATATTTTACCAAATTTGATGCCACCTGTTATAACTCTGTTGGGGCTTTCTTTGCCCGGACTCATCGGTGGGAGTGTTATTTTGGAGTCTATTTTCGGTATAGAGGGGATGGGACAGCTTTTTTACATCTCGGCATTATCACGAGACTACCCCATCATTATGGGGATTTTGATGATAACAGCATTGTTGACACTACTGGGAAATATGTTGGCAGATCTGCTTTTGTTGAAATTAAATCCTTATATGAATAGAACATAAGTAAGCAAGAACAGTCGGCACTGCAGTACCGATTCCGGACCCCAAGGAACCCATCCTTTTAATGCTAAAGCATAACTTAGAAAAAAACTAAATTTTTTTCTGTAGGGTGGGCCGAAATTGGTATAAGTGTAACAACAGCCGGCATTAATGCACCGATTCCAAAAATTTTTCTAGTTAAAAAGTGCCTCCAACGCATCAACACTCTCTTTTTTCTCTTCTACGGTACCGTCTTCATTTGTAGTGACAGCATCATTTTCTACAAGTTCTATCTGTAAACCTGTGAGCATTGAAGCCAGACGGATGTTGATACCGCTTTTTCCGATTGCCTTGCTTTTTTGGTCGGCAGGCAGTGTAATGATGGCTTTTTCATTTTCGCCCTCTTCGTTTTTGACAATTTCTACATGAGAGATGATAGCCGGACTCATTGTACGTGATACAAAAAGTTCAGGAATGGTAGTATACTCTATACAGTCAATGTTTTCACCAATCAACTCTTGGCTTACCGCATTGATACGCACACCCTTGACACCGACTGTTGCACCGACAGCATCCACTTGCGGGTGTGTGCTTATAAGAGCGATTTTTGCTCTCTCACCCGGAATACGGGCTGACTTTTCTATGATGACCGAACCCTCTGCAATTTCTGGCACTTCAAGTTCCAAGAGTGCTTCTAAAAATTTTGGACTTGTCCGAGAAAGTTCGATTTGCATCCCGTTTTCTTTGTCCATATTTACACGCCTTACAACCGCTTTTATGTGATCACCCACTTCAAATATTTCGCCTTTTATACGGCTTTTCATTGGTAAAACTGCACGAATTTCATCCACTTCGATGTATGTGTTATTTTGTGCATCAACACGTGTAACACGACCGCTGACAAGTGTACCTACTTTGGATTTGTATTTGTTATAAATTTCATCTTCCACAAGTCGTTGTATATGGTACTCTATTTCACGGTGAAGTTGTGAAGCGGCTGTTCTGCCATAGTCCTCAAGGTCATGGTCAATTTGGAGTTGATCTCCGATTTCTACCTGATCATCATACTCTTTTGCTTCGGTAAGTGAAATATATGCGGGGGCAATCTCTTCATCCTGGAGTTTTTCATCATTATCAGCAACAACTGTGATTGTCTGAATAATTTTTAAATTTTTTGTATCTTCATCAACATCTGCTTCAAAAGCAAAGTTTTGTCCGATTACACGTTTTGCAGTTTGTACAAAAGCAGTTTTCAGTGCTTCCATTACTTTTTCAGGTTGTAAACCCTTTTCATGACCGATTGCTTCGGCTATATCTAAAATTTTTTCCATAGGTATTTCCTTAGTATTTTTAAGAAATCTGACATTGATAATTGCTATGACGGGGGATTTCTTAATTGAAGTATATAATTGTATCCAAAATCTACTAAAAATAGCTTTAACCCAATTTTTAGTAGATTTTGAGTATAATCCAAAACTTTTATGAGTTATAAAAAGCCGCAATGCGGCGTGGACTTCCTGTCGAAGGAAACCTGTGCGCTGTAAGTGAAGCGAGGAAGTACCCTCGGGGTATTAACGCAGTCAAAGGAATCAAGGTACCCCATGAGGGTATATTTTCTTTGGCATGTAAATAGGGAATAAAAAGGTTCCCTTGAATGTATAGAATAAATTAAAGGAATAAGTAATGGATTTGAAATTTGCAAGAACTGATTTAGAAGCAAAACCGAAAAAAGTTGATTTAGCTAAATTGGATGCAGAAGTAGAAAAAAATGAGAGTATAATATTTTATTTTGACAGAGAAAATTCACATAAAGATTTACTCGAACTGCAAGACCATTACGAAGCAATGGGAAAAAGTTTTTATATGAGTGAAGTAAAGTACGGATTGTCAGACAATGACTACATGTACCAAGTTCACATCATGAGCTAAAGAGCAGTTTATGAGTAAAAAGTTATTTATTGAAACCTTGGGTTGTGCTATGAACTCTCGTGACTCTGAACATATGATAGCACAGTTACGCGAAAAAGAGGGGTATGAAACGACACAGACCCTTGAAGAGGCCGACCTTATTTTGATAAATACCTGTTCTGTAAGAGAGCGTCCTGTTCATAAGCTTTTCTCCGAGCTCGGCGGTTTTAACAAACGAAAAAAACCTTCGGCTAAAATCGGTGTATGCGGATGTACCGCTTCTCATCTCGGTGAAGAGATTATAAAACGGGCACCCTATGTTAATTTTGTTCTGGGTGCAAGAAATGTTTCTAAAATCGGTGAAGTCTTACATAAAGACAAAGCTGTGGAAATAGACATAAATTATGATGAGAGTGAATTTGCTTTTGATGATTTTAGAACATCCCCCTATAAAGCATATATCAACATTTCAATAGGCTGTGACAAGCGGTGTACATTTTGTATTGTTCCAAAAACACGCGGAGATGAAATTTCGATTCCTGATGATTTGATTATAAATGAAGCAAAACGCGCAGTCAGCAACGGTGCAAAAGAAGTATTTTTACTCGGGCAAAATGTCAACAATTACGGGCGCCGTTTTTCATCAAGTGAACATGAAAAGGTAAATTTTACGGAATTATTGCGAAGACTTTCAAAAATAGAGGGCCTGGAACGTATCCGTTTTACTTCACCGCACCCTTTTCATATGGATGATGAATTTATAGAAGAATTTGCCAAAAATCCTAAAATCTGCAAATCTATGCATATGCCACTGCAAAGCGGTTCAAGCAAAGTGCTCAAAGATATGAAACGCGGGTACACAAAAGAGTGGTTCTTAAACCGTGTGCAAAAACTGCGTGCAGAGTGTCCTGATGTAAGTATATCAACAGACATTATAGTAGCCTTTCCCGGTGAGAGTGATGAAGATTTTGCAGATACAATTGATGTGATGAAACAGGTAAAGTTTGATCAGATTTTTTCATTCAAATATTCTCCTCGTCCTGAAACAGAAGCACAGCATTTTACAAATACGGTAGATGAAGAAGTAGCTTCAGAGAGACTTTCGTATCTGCAATCATTGCATAATGAACTTTTAGATGAGATCAATGCAAAGTATTTGGGACAAACTTTTCGTGTTTATTTTGAAAATCTAAATAAAGATAATTTTGTTTCAGGCAGAAGTGATAATAACCTCGTAATCAAAGTCAAAGGGAGCGAAGAGTTGTTAGGAGAGTTTAGAGATGTTAAAATTACTTCTATCGGCAGAACAATTTTAACAGGCGAAGTCGTTGCTTAAGAAGACAAGCCGTTCTCTTGCACTTTACCTCCTTCCCTTTACAGGCTCTTTGCTTATAAAACTACTCTACCTTACAAATAAAAAAGTTTTTCATGCGCCTGCAACACTTGGTGAAGAGAACTTCATAATGGCTTGCTGGCACGGGGAACTTTTGATGATTCCCTATGCCTATTTACACTACAGAAAAACTCCTCATGTAAAACTTATAATTTCAGATCATTTTGATGGCACACTCATCGCAAAAATACTCAGTTATTTTGGTTTTAAAACGATTCGGGGTTCAAGCAGACGCAATGCTGCAAGAGCGCTTTTGCAAGGGATAAAGGCTTTAAAAGAGGGATATGACCTGGGCATTACCCCGGATGGGCCAAAAGGCCCACGGCATGAGGTTGCTGACGGGATCATCGTCATGGCACAAAAAGCAGATGTGAAAATTACCCTTGTAGAGATCAAACCGAGCAGTTACTGGCAGCTGAATTCATGGGATAAGTTTGTAATTCCCAAACCTTTTGGTACAATTACCTATTATATAAGTGATTTGCTGGATATAAAAGGGCTTGAACTTGAAGAGGCCAGAGACTTGATTAAAAAGGGGTTACTCAAACATGAACAATAAAATTTTTTTTCCGGCTTTGGCTGCTCTTTTTTTAGTAATTATGGGTATCTACTTTTTGGTCAATCCCTCTTATGAAAAGTCTATAGAAGCGAAATATTATTATGAGATTGGTGATTATGAAGAAGCCTATAAACGTGCCAATGAGGCCTTCAGCCTAGACATATACAATCGCATGGCTGCAACAATAATGGCACAGTCCAAAACTTCCATAAAGTATAAAAAATACATAGATCAGGCAAAAGAGTATATGACTGAGATTAATCTTATAGCAGCTAAAGAGACCATAAGTGATGCGGACAGAGCCAAAATAAAACTGATGAGTGAGATAATGGTGGATTCTTATAAAAAACTTGCTCCAAGCGTAATTACAGATAAAAAGTTAGTACGTGAAGCAGCAAAATATTATAAAGATTTTGAGAAGCTTCTTGAAAAAGTCAATAGATAAATACAAAAAAGATTTTCTCACCTCCCTGGAAGAGCACAGAGGCTATTCAGATTTAACGATAAAAACCTATGCAGATGTTCTGAGTGAAGCATTCGGATACATAGAGACAGTGGAGGAAAACGGGCATACCGTTTTAAATTTGATGCCTTACAGGATTTTCATCGCTGGTTTAAATGCAAAAACAATTAGTAAAAAATTAAGCGCTGTTCGAAGTTTTGTTGCATTTGTACAAGAACAGGGTTTACATGTAACCTTGCAGGCGGATGAGAGTATAAAGGTTGCAAAGACACTGCCAAAGCCCATCTCTCATGAACATATTTTGGAAGCTTTGCAAAAGTGTGATTTAAAAGAAAAACTGCTGGTGAGTATGTTCTATACTGTGGGGTTGCGTATTTCTGAGCTTGCATCACTGGAACTGGAAAATATTTCGGGTGAATGGATACGGGTTACAGGAAAAGGTAATAAACAAAGAGATATACCGCTTCTCAAATCCACAAGAACACTCATTGATGAATATTTGTCAACTTTTGTGCTAAAAAAATTTCTTTTTGAAAAAAATGGCGAAAGATTAAGCGAAAATAGTCTAAGATATATGATAACTAAAATATTTAAGCGTGTAGCCTTGAAAGTCACACCCCACCAGCTTCGTCACTCTTATGCCTCCTCTTTGTTAAACGGAGGTGCACCGATAGTGGATGTCAGTGAACTGTTGGGACATGCATCCATGGCAACAACGCAGATATATACAAAATTAGGCAGTGCATTGAAACAACAAAATTACAACAAAGCACACCCCTTAGGGGAGAACGAGTGCTGAGCAGATTACTGGAATCTTTTTACCTTAAAGTCCTGGTGAATATTGTTGTCCAAAAAGAGAGTACCCTGGTTCATATAGAATTATATGGAAAAAAAGGAGTAATCGATGAGGTAAACTCTGAATTTCAAACAACCTCTCTCACCACACAAATGTATGATTTTATTTCTGAATACACAAAAGAGTCTCCCTACTTTTACATAGCTGTTTTAGATACATCTTTGGTGCAGGGAGCTCTTCCTTCATGTGAAAAAAACAAGTTGGACCATTATTTTGATTTGTCTATGTCAAAATACAAATGCTTTGAAAACAGATGGACTTTTTATACTGCAAAAAATGATATTTATGAGATAGAACGCAAATATGAAGATATTGGTGTTGATATGATATTTTCTCCTTTTGTTCTTTTGGCAAATTTTTTTCAGGATAAAATTAATGGAAATCTTGCAATGTATGTTCTTGTTCAAAACAATGTAATTTCTGTGGCTATTTTTGAACATTCAAATCTTCTTTATGCAGAACATCTGGATATGATTGCATCTGATGAAGCTGAAGATATTACACTTCATGAAGGAATAGATGAAGATATTGATACAAATCTTGATCTGGACCTTGATGAGGGTATTGATTTGGAAGATATAGATGTTGATGAGAATGACTTGGATTCTTTAGATGATTTTGGTGATATTGAAGATCTGGATTCGATTGAGGACATCGATGAGTTTTCCGAAAGTAAAGATGTTGAAGAAGAACTGTTTGAGAGTGAGAATGCGTTGCCTGAAGATGAACAAAATGAATCTTTTAATGAAGACTATCAGCGGTTTACACTCATTCAGTTGGCTGTTTCACACTTTTACAAAGATGAAAAATATGAAAGCAGATTTGTAGAGAATGTCTATATTGCCGATGGTACAGGGGTGACAAACGATTTAAAAAAGTACCTTGAAGAAGAGATGTTCTTTAATGTTTATGTAAGACAGGCTGATCTTGGAGCCGAGTTATGTGAACTCACAAAGCTGGAGCTTGGTTTATGAAATACAGCTATATAAAACCAAGAAAAAAGACGCCTCTGACACCGGAATTGCAAATAGTGTTCACTTTTTTTGCGATGACACTGTTAATGCTTCTTGCAACATATTCGTTCTTGCTTTATAAAGATTATACATTCATACAGGATAAGCAATCAATCATAGAACACAAAAAAGAACTTGAAGCCAGTATCAGTCATATGCAGAATCAAATAAGCTTTATTCAAAAGCAAAAGGCTTTAGCAGAAAAAGTATTTACACAAAATATGGTATTAAAAGATTCTATCGCAAACCTGTTTGACCTGGTGCCGCAACGCATCACGCTTTCGCGGGCACAACTTTTAAAAAACGGTTTGATACTGTATGGTATAACACCAAACAAAGATGTTTATAATTTTATGCTCCAGGCGCCATTACGTTCAATTTTTCATAAAACATACAGCAGCTTTTATCCTGCAAAGAATGGTTGGCTTATGTTTGTATCGACAAACTATATGGATGAATCACAGACAGAGGAGTTAGACAGTGAAAATTAAAATTTCCCGTCACTATTTATATATTTTACTGATATCTGTTTTTCTGTTTCTGTTTGTGCTTGTTTTTTCTTTTGGACTGCTTATTCCTAAAGGAAAAGAGTATCGCGAATCCAGGCTTGAGCTGCGAAAAGAGAATGCAGAGTTGCGTAAATATCAGGATTTTTATGACAAAACCCTCAAAACACTCAAAGATTTACAGAGTAAGAACAGACATATTATAACTGCATTTGATATGACATTTAACCCTGACAGGTTTGAAAAAAAATATAAAACTTTTTTTTCATCCTTACATGTAATGAAAGTGGAGCGCTCAAAAGATGAAGAGGGTTTTGCAACATATGAAGTTAATACAACATCCAAAATCAGTTCACCAAAAAATTTCTATAATTTTTTAGATGCACTCAACAAGGCTGACTGGATTATAGGCGTAAATTTTCCTATAGATTTTAAGCGTGAGGGAGAAATGATTAAGTCATCATTCACAATGAAAGTTTATACCAATAACAAAGATAAAAATTCTACTGCTTCCGGGTCTGTGAGTAAATAGCCCCGTAATTTCGGTTCTACATGTAAAGAACGCATTCTTTCTTTAAAATTTTTTGGCATATTGACGGGTTTTATATAGGGTGCAATCAAAATATACTCTGCCATCATCGTCACCACATACTTTCTGCCTATGACTAAACTGTCTAGAATTTGTAGCAATTTTTTTTCTTCGCCACTCATGAGATGATTGATTGATTTGAGATATTTGTCAATATGATAGATGTCATTTCTTCTTGTAGGTGTTTTTTGAAAGCAGGCGAGTTCATTTATCTTTTGCAAGGAAGTACTCTGTATCAAATCCCTTACATCCGCATCCATGTAGGCAAAACTTTTTTTGATACCCTGTGCATATTTTTGTAAAAGAGGGTTTGTGTAGTTGTGCCGAAAAATGTTGCGTGTATACTTTTCGTCCGCATTACTTGCATCTTCAAAATATCTAATGTTGTTTCCATGCAAATATTCAAGAAGTTCCTCTTTGTTTACATGTAACAGTGGTCTGTAAAGCATATAGCCGTTGCGCTGTGTTTTTTCCTGCATGCCGGCAAGTTCTGCACAACCGGCACCTTTGCAAAACTGCATAAGCATCCATTCAAACCTGTCTCCCAAATGGTGGGCTGTAAGGAGGGTGTCGTAACTATTCTGCTGTATAAGAGATTCAAAAAAATCATAGCGAATTTGTCTGGCATTGGCTTCAAAATTAGTTGTAATTTTTTGTGCGTGATGGACATTACATGTAAAGCCGTACTCTTTTGCCAAGGCTTTTGCATAGACTACCTCTTCTTTGCTTTGTTCTCTTATTCCGTAATCAACAATAGCAATATCAAATTTGATGTCATTTTCCAAAAGAAGAAAGAGCAGGGCAGTAGAGTCGCCTCCGGCAGAAAATGCCAGCAGGTTTTTTGTTGTTTGTAAGGCCTTTTTAGTCTTGCTTTTGAGCATTGTCTACGGTTGCTGTAAGAATATTTCCG